>JANMGI010000404.1:0-11787 GCA_031374565.1 Paracoccaceae bacterium
TAGGCCGGATGCGCCATGATGATCCGCTTGCCGGTTTTCGGGTCCTCGGGCGGGAAAGCGAGCAACCGTTCGCATTCCTTTTCTGCCGCTTCGAAGTGCCGCAAAAGCATCTCTGTGTCAGCCCCGTCAAAGTTGTGGCGGGAGTATTCCTCCTCCGTCTGGCGGAAGATGTCGCCGTAGGTCAGCGGAATCCGGCTTTGCGGATCGTTGAACGGCATTTCCATCACATGGTCGATGTTCATCACATACATCGCCAGCCGCTCCAGCCCATAGGTCAGCTCGCCACTGACGGGCCTGCAGTCATGCCCGCCAACCTGCTGGAAATAGGTGAACTGGGAAACCTCCATCCCGTCGCACCAGACCTCCCAGCCCAGACCCCAGGCCCCCAGCGTCGGGCTTTCCCAGTCGTCCTCCACGAACCTTATGTCGTGAAGCGCAAGGTCAATGCCGATGGCCCGAAGCGACCCCAGATACAGGTCCTGCAGATCGGGCGGCGACGGTTTGATGATCACCTGATACTGGTAATAGTGCTGCAAGCGGTTCGGGTTCTCGCCGTATCGCCCATCGGTGGGGCGGCGCGACGGTTGCACATAAGCCGCAGCCCATGGCTTCGTGCCGAGTGACCGCAGGGTCGTCGCCGGGTGGAAGGTGCCCGCCCCCACTTCCATGTCATAGGGTTGCAGCACCGCGCAGCCCTGCGCGGCCCAATAGCTTTGCAGCCGCAGAATGATCTCCTGAAAGCTTTTCGGCGTGGTGGTGGTGTCTGACATGGTGGCCTCGGGCTGCGGCGAAGGTCGCGCCTTCCCTACCCATTGGGGACAGAAGGGTCAATTCCGGAAACTCCGGGGGTCGCCCCGCCTGTTTCGCCCTTGCCGCCACGCGTGCCATGGCTAATGTCGGCCAAACTTCGGAACTCCGACTTCAGGACTTGTCCATGTTCAGATCGATTGCCCTTGTTGCCCTGCTGCTCTCTCTCTTTACCCTTGTCAAACCCGACGCAGCACTGGCGCAAGAGGGCACCGTCTGGCTTCAGGTTGAAGCCCACCCCGATCTAACCACCGCAACCGACCGCGCCCGGGCCTATGCCACGCTGTTCCCGGAAACCGTAGGCTTCCAGTTGCGCTCGGGCTGGTATGGTGTCGCCCTTGGCCCCTACCCCGCAGATGAGGCCGCCCTGCGCCTTGAGGCTCTGAAGCGGGAACGCCAGATCCCCGCCGACAGTTTCATCGCCTACGCCCGTGACTTTGGCGACCAGTTTTGGCCAGAAGGCGGTGCCGTCGTTCCCGCCCCCGCAGAGCCCGAAGTCGTCGCCACCGCAAAGCCTGATCCCGCTGAGGCCCCGGATGAAACGAAGGCCGAAGCCCGCGACAGCGAAGCGATCCTGCTGCCGGAAGACCGCAAGGATCTGCAAACCGCGTTGCAGTGGTTCGGTTTCTACTCTGGTGGCATCGACGGCGCCTTCGGTCCCGGCACCCGCAATTCGATGGCCGCGTGGCAAGAGGCGCAGGCAATCGAGCCGACCGGCATCCTGACTTCCCGCCAACGCCGCACCTTGCTGGATGCCTGGAAGGGCGAACTTTCCGCGTTCGGCTTTCAGGAGGTGATCGAGGCTGAATCCGGCATCACCGTCACCCTGCCCCTCGGCCTGGTGGAATTCGACCATTACGAGCCGCCCTTTGTCCACTACCGCGCCAAGGACGACAAGGCGCCGCGCATCCTGCTGATCTCGCAGCCCGGCGACCAGTCTGCCCTGTTCGGCCTCTATGATGTGCTGCAAACGCTGGACTCGATCCCCCTCGACGGCGCGCGTGACCGCGGGGACGACAGCTTTCGCATCCGCGGCACCTCGGCCCGTACCGACACCACCGTCTTTGCCGAATTGAAAGGCGACCGGATCAAGGGCTGGATGCTGATCTCGACCCCCGGAAACGAGGCTCGTGACGCCCGCATCCTTCAGGTGCTGCAAGACAGCTTCAAGCCCGATGGCGACGGCGTCCTTGACCCCGGCATGGCGGTGATGGACGGAGCAACCAAGGCTGGGCTTCTTTCGGGGCTGGAGGTCCGCAAGCCGAAACTCAGCCGCACCGGGTTCTTCATCTCGTCCGAAGGCGCGGTCCTGACCACGGCGGAAGCGGTGACTGGCTGCGGTCGCGTCACCATCGACCGGGCGACCGAGGCAACCGTCACCCTGTCTAATGCCGCCAGCGGGCTGGCCCTCTTGACACCCAAGTCTCCGCTTTCCCCCCGCTCGGTTGCTGGTTTTGCTTCAGCCGCAGGCCGCCCCGGCAGTGAAGTCACCGTTCCCGGCTATTCCTACGAAGACCGCCTGCCCGCCCCGACCCTGACCTTCGGCACGCTGGAAGACGTGACCGGCCTTGCTGGCGAAACGGGCCTGAACCGGCTGGCCCTGCAATCCTTGCCCGGCGACGCCGGCGGCGCGGTTCTGGATGGATCGGGTTCGGTTCTGGGCATGCTTCTGCCCACAGCCCCGCAAGGCGGCAAGCAACTTCCCGCCGGCGTGGTCTTCGCGCTTCCCGCGTCGGAAATCGCGCGCCTGCTGATGCCGTCAGGCGTCACCTTGCAACCGGCGACCAATACCAGCCCACTGTCACCCGCCGCACTGGCCGACACGGCTATGGGCATGACGGCGCTGGTGTCCTGCTGGGATTGAGTCTTGGTGGCCGCCTGTCTTTCGACAAAACCGGACCCCACTTTTGTCGGACAGGCTTCAGCGCCGCCAGAAGCTTGGCAGCACCAGCACCAGGATCGCCAGCAGGCCAAGGCGGCCAAGAAGCATGCACAGCGTCATGATCATGATCGCGCCGGGTGGAAAGTCGATGAAGGTCCCGGTCCGCTCGACCAGCGGACCAAAGCCGTAACCGATGTTTCCCAGCGCCGTCCAGACCGCGAACAGGGCCGATACCGTATCCACACCCATCAGGGTCATGGCCACGCTCATCGTGCCAAGGATCAGGATGTAGCTCGACACGAACAGGATCAGCGCGTTCAGCACATCCTCATCCACTGCCCGCCTGTCATAGCGGATCGGATCGACCGTGGACGGATTACCGATCCGGCGCACTTCGCGCCGAAGAACGGCGACGACAAGCTGCACCCGAAAGACCGACAATCCCGCCGCCGATGACCCAGAACAGGCCCCGATCACCCCGATCACGAAGGCCACGACCAGCATGAACCCGCCCCAGGTCGGGAAGCTGCCGGAAAAAAACCCGGTCGAGGACATGATCGACGTCAGATTGAACAACGCCTGCCGGAACGTCGGCTCCAGCGCGTCCCCCGTGGTCAGGACCCGCCAGGCCGTAACCGCCAGCACCGCATAGGCCAGCCACCGCAGATAGGCCCGCACCTGACTGTCCTGCCACAAAGGCAACGCCGCGCCATTCACCAGCTGCACGTAGCGGATGTATGGCAGGCTGGCGAGGATCATGAACAGCGACCCCACGTATTCGCCCGCTCCGGCGTATTTGTTGAACGAGATGTCGGTGGCCATGAACCCGCCGGTCGCGATGGTGGCAAAGCCGGTGACCACCGCATCCAGCGTCGTCATCCCAACCGCGGAATAGCTTGCGATGCAGGCCAGCGTCACCAGCGAGTAGACCAACAGCAACTGCCGCGCGATGTCAGTGGCGCGCGGCAGGGCCTTGCCGAAGGTGTCAAACCCTTCCGTGCGAAAGAACTGCATCCCCCCGATCCGCATCAGCGGCAGGAAGATCATCGCGATGAACGCAATTCCTAGTCCTCCCAGCCAGTTCAGCATCCCGCGCCAGAGGTTCATGCCTGCAGGCAGCTCCTCCAGCCCGAAGATCACCGTGGCCCCGGTGGTGGTGATCCCCGACACGGCCTCGAAGTAGGCGTCGTTCAGCGAAAGACCGGGCGCACCGACCCAGAACGGCAGCGCCCCGAAAAACGGCACCAGAAGCCAGATTCCAGCCGTCAACAGATAGGCTTGCCGGGTGTCCAGACCCTGCCCCACGGCGTTTGCGGTCGACAGGGTCAAGCCCGCCCCGACCACACCGGTCAGGGCCGCGCAGGCCAGAAAATCATAGCCGTTTGCCAGCCCCGCCCGCCAGTCGATGATGGCCGGCGCAAGCATCAGGATCGCCAGAACGATCAGGATGCGGCCGATGACGTAGGCGACGGGGCGGAGGTCTACCATGGTCGGGCATGGCTACGCGGCCCCGCGCCTTTGGTCAACTCTAGCGCTGGTGGATCAGCGTCTGGAACAGATGCGGGTCCAGGCTTTGCGCGGCAAACGTCTCGCCCTCGGTCAGAAGGCTGATCGCGTCGTGGCTGTGCAGGCTTTCCTGATGGCTTGCCACCACCCGAAAATCGCCGATCCGCGCGTCTGCCCGCAACGCCTCGCAGAACAGCCGCGCCGCGTCTTCGACGAAGATCGGGTTCGCCGCGTTCAGCTCGGCAAAGGCCTGCTCGTCCTCGCGCTTGACCATCACCTGGGTCTCGGTCACCACCGCGCCCCGCGCCAGATCAATCAGATCCTCGAACACCATTTCGCCGGTCAGCACGACCGACAGCCGCGCCACGGACCGCTGCGAATGCGGGGTCGCCAACTGCCCCCGCGTGGCCCGGGCATGTTCCGAAAGTTCCAGGCTGCACGGGCAGGTCGACGAATAGACATAGTCCAGATGCACGATCCGCTGCCGCACCCCGGCGACCTCGACCAGTTCCAGCGCGATGTCGTAATACTGCCAGCCCGACAGGCCCGACCGCAGCGATTTCATCTGCATAGGGAACGACAGCCGCATCTGGATACGCGCATCGAAGGCCCCAAGGTCGGCCTTGTAGTCATCCAGCGCCGCCTCGATCACACGGAACGAAAACTCTTTCTCCGCATGGACATAGAACGACCGCATGATGCGGCTCATGTTTATGCCCTTTTTCTCGGCCTCCAGGCTGACCGTGCCGGTCACGCTGGATTCCAGCACCAAGGGCGCGCCGTCGCGGGTCGCAAATCGGATCGGCAGCCGGAAGTTGGAGATTCCGACATGCTGGATGCGTGCACGGGCCCCCCGGATCAGGCTGGACGGTCCATTCTGCAAATCGGGCAGGCTGCGCAGATAGGCGGCATCGGGCCGGAACGCCGCCGGATAGACCCGCGACAAGGCCGGATAGCCCTCTCCCGGCAACAGCCAGCCCACTGCCGAATCCAGCCGCGAGATTTCCTCGTCCGAGGATTTGCCCGCCCATTGGCGCAGCACGGCAAGCGCCGCTTCGGCTTCTTCGCGGGACGGCAGACGGTCAAGCGCGGGGGTATGGATATTCATCGGGGCAGGTCCTTTTGGTTCGGGCGGGCCATCTGGCCAAGCCGTCAATTTCCGGAAAGTTCTACGTAAGAGGCCCGCCGCCGGATCACCCTGGTTCGGGACGAGCCTCCGATAGATAGGCGTTCTGCCTTTCAAAGCAAGCGCGCTTTGCGACATTCACCCTTGGCTTAACGCGCGGAACAAATCTTCCTGCAGATCACCCGCATCCTCCAACCCCACCGACAACCGGATCAGGCCCGACGTGATGCCAAGCTTGTCCTTCATCTCTTGCGGCAGGCGCTGGTGCGTCGTCGTCGCCGGATGCGTGGCGATGGACTTCGCGTCGCCCAGATTGTTGGAAATCATGATCACTTCCAAAGCGTTCATGAAACGGAACGCCGCGTCTTTGCCGCCCTTGACGTCAAAGGTGACCAGCGTGCCCCCCGATCCCATCTGCGCCATTGCCAGCGCATGTTGCGGGTGGCTCTCCAGCCCCGGATAGATCACACGGGCAAGGTTCGGATGATCGGCCAGCGCCTTTGCAAGTTCTAAAGCCGTATCCGCCATCGCCCGGCACCGCAGGTCCAGCGTCGCCATGCCGTTCAGCATGATCCACGCCGTGAACGGGCTCATGCTGCCGCCGGTATGCTTCATGAAGGGCTCAAGCGTCTTGCGGATGAAGTCCGTCGTCCCGCAGACCACGCCGCCCAGGGCCCGGCCCTGCCCGTCGATGTGCTTTGTCGTTGAATAGACCACCACATCCGCGCCCTGCTCGACCGCACGGGAAAAGATCGGCGTCGCAAAGACGTTGTCGCAGATGACCAATGCCCCGGCTGCATGGGCGATCTCGCTGACGCTGCGGATGTCCACCAGTTCCAGCGTCGGGTTCGACATCGATTCGAAGAACACCGCCTTCGTCCCCGGTGTGACGGCATTGCGCCACTGGTCCAGATCAGCCCCGTCGACGAAGGTGACCTTCACGCCAAAGCGTTGCAGCACCTCTTCCAGCACATAAAGGCACGACCCGAACAAAGCGCGCGCCGACACCACATGATCCCCCGCCCGCAGGCAGGACATCAGCGCGCCGGACACCGCCGCCATGCCGCTCGCCGTCGCAAAAGCGTCCTCGGTGCCCTCAAGTGCCGCGATCCGTTCTTCGAACATGCGTGTCGTCGGGTTGCCGTAGCGGGCATAGATGAACTCATCCTCGCCCGCCTTGACGAAACGCGCCTCTGCCGCTTCGGCAGTCGGATAGACGAACCCTTGCGTCAGGAAAATCGCCTCGGCCATCTCGCCATACTGGCTGCGTCGGCTGCCTTCATGCACCAGTTGCGTGCGGGTCTTCCAGTCCTTCGACATAGCGGGCCTCCCGGCCAATAAAAAACCCCGGCATACCAAAGGTGCCGGGGCCACTGCCCTTCACCTCTTTAGCGGTTTGTTTAACGTGGCCCGCAATCCGGTAACAAATTGCCACGACCGCTGGAATACGCCCCATGCCCCACGCGGTCAACCCGGCACAGGCGCCCGCGTCATCCAGCGGTCATCCCTCTGTCACGGTGCCGTTTCTGCAGTGCGGCATCACTTGGTCAACGAGCAGCAAAAAACGACCGAGGCCATGACCGACGACACCCGTCCGATCCGCGCCGATGCCGGTCCGAAAGGGCTGGCGCTGGACCAAGACAGGCTGGCGCGAAAACTGGCAACGCTGCCGGATGGGGCCCCGGTCGTCGTGATGATCCATGGCTGGCGCTACGCTCCGGGTCTGGCCCGGGACTGCCCGCATGCCTCAATCCTGTCGCTTGATCCCCCACCGCAGGACCGCCGCGTTGTCAGCTGGCCGCGCCATCTTGGCCTGGACGGCAAGGCGGGCCTTGGGATTGCCCTTGGTTGGAACGCAAAAGGCGACCCCTGGCGCGCGCACCACCGCGCGGCACGCACCGGCGAAGCCTTGGCCCAGATCGCCCGCCTCGTTCATTCGCAGACTGGTCGGGGTGTCCAGGTCTTCGCGCATTCGATGGGCGCGCGCGTCGCACTTTCCGCCTTGCCGCAGGTCGCACCGGGGCAGATCACCCGCCTGATCCTGCTTGCCGCCGCCGAAACCCGCGGCCGGGCCCTTGCCGCCTTGCACAGCCCAGCAGGTCAGGCAGCCGAAGTGATCAACGTCGCCACCCGCGAAAATGACCTGTTCGACGCCTGTTTCGAATGGGGCATCCACCTTGGCCTGCGCACTTCGATTGGCCAGGGCCTGTGCGCAAACGCGCCCAACTGGCACGATCTCTGGATCGACCAGCCAGCGACGTTGCGGGCTCTTGCCTTGCTGGGTCACCCGCTTTCGGACCCACCGCGCCGCATCTGCCATTGGTCGCCCTATGTGCGCCCCGGCACCATTTCCCTTTATCGCGCGCTCATCACCGGCAAGCTTTCCGCAGGGGACCTGCCCGTCCATCGTCCGGGCCGCCGCTGGTCGCGCCTGATCCTTGGCGCGCGTGGCACATTTGCCGGGCTTCCCGGGCACTAAGCAGCCTTGATTTTGGCGGTCAGGTGACGGACGCTGATACCGAACTCATCTTGCAGGCCCCCATGCGCCCTTTCCTGTTCGTCCTTGCCGTCCTGATCCCCGCCACCGCCGCCCAGGCCGAAACCTGCGATGACCGCAGCCAGGATTTCGAGGCCCGCATCGCGCTGTGCGACCAGGCTTTCCAGGCCGCCGCAACGCCCGAAGACGCGGCTCAGGCCCTGTCTCTGAAAGGCGAAGCGCAGCGCATGCTGGGCCAGTTCGACGAGGCTGCGGCAACCCTCCAACAAGCCCTTGGCTTCAGGTCGGAAAACGCCTGGGTCTGGGTCGAGCTTGGCAATGTCCGCTACGATCAGGGTGACACCGCCGGGGCGCTTGCGAACTACTCCGCCGCCCTTGCGGTCGAGGATTACACCGACGCCTGGGCCAACCGGGCCGAGGCGTGGTGGCAGTTCAACAACGGGCAACGCTGCGTCGATGATGCCGACAACGCGCTGCGGCTTGATCCGCAATACGCCTACGCGAACGAGATCAAGGGCCGCTGTCTCATCGACCTTGGCCGCGCCGAAGAGGCATTGTCCTACTTCGACACCGCGATCACGCTCGCGCCGGGCTACCAGAATGCCTACCGCAACAAGCTTGCCGCCTTGTCCGCGCTTGGCCGCTATGAAGATGTGGTCGCCGTCGCCGACGAAGCCCTGCGCCCCGGCACCGTGACCGACCCGAACCCGAAGATCGAGGAAGATATCCTCGCCCGCCGCCTGCTGGCACTTGGCGAATACGCCCCCCCCGCCACCGTCGCGACCGAAGCGAAAGCGCTGTTGAAGCGTTTCCCGCAGAACCTGGCGGCGGTGAATGTGCAGGGCGCGGCGCTTCTGGCCGATGGCAAGGCGGATGAGGCGGACCGCGTCACCCAGGTTCTGCGCCAGAACCCCGATGGCGCTCGGATGGAGGCGACCTATCACGACACGCTGGCCCGGATCGACGCGTCGCTGGGCCGGATGGACGATGCCTATGCGAATTATGAAGCCGCCCTTGGCGTTGATGCGACGCTGTCGAAAACCTACGCCCGCAAACTGTCAGAGCTTGGGTTTCTGCCGCTGTCAAACGCTCCCGCCGGTGTGCTGACCGCGCTGCGCCGCTGCATCGACGTGAAGAAAACCGCCTGCGTGCTGTCCAACTGAAAAGGCGCCCCGATGAAGGGCGCCCCTTTCCGTCGCATCCCTTGGTTCAGGCCGCGCGGCCGCTGTCGTCCAGGTTGATCACCGTCAGCACCATGGCCCGCAGGACCGTGTGGCCGATGATCGGCAGCACCGCCCAGAACAACATCCAATGCGAGGGGTCCACCACACGGATCATCGTTTCGTTCAGAAGAAGGAAGCCGAAGTTGTAGACCACCATCATACGGGTCAGGTTCGGCAGGTGGTCGCGCATTTCCGCGTCCGGCCAGAAACTTGCCGCGGTCGAGGTCCGGCCATTAAGCACGTCCTGCAGGAAGACCCCGGCGATCACCACGTAGAACATGCTCTGCATGCGTTGGCACCACAGCGGATCGCTTGCAAGTGCCACGACCAGCAGCGGCAGGCCCGCGAACACCAACGCAAAGATCGTGGCCTGCGCCGCCGAGTAGCGTGTCAGCATCCGCCGCACCATGCCCTCGAAGCCCATCCCGATCCGCACCGCCAGCGCCAGAAGGAAGGCCGTCGCAAAAGCCTGACCCCCGTGGTCGGGCCCCAGCATCACCGAAAGCACCGGATATCCCAAGAGCAGCACCGCGCCCGGCAGATACAAGGCCCGCGACAAGGGCGGCAAATCCTGGAACAGGCTCAGGAACAGACGGACAAGATCAAACGGAGTGCGGTGCATCGGTGAACCCCCCTGTGCTCACCTTCAGGTTTAGCCAGCCATCAAGGCAGAGCTGGGGCAGAACCCGGCCCCAAGCAGGGCATTCCTGTGCACAAGGTCAGGGTTCGTCTTTCGGCTCCTCGATCATGTAGCCTTGCAGCAAGGTGAATTGCAGGATCAGAAACAGAAACAGTGCGGCGGGCATCGCGAATGTCTCAAGCTTGACCCACAACTCGGTCGATTGTGTGCGCCAGATCGCCTCGTTGGCGACCGCCAGCGCGGCGAACATCACCATCAGCCGCTTGGTCAGGATCATCCAACCCTCTGGTTTCATGGGCAATGCTTCCGCCATGATCCATTGCAGCATGCTTTTGCCCCGCAAAAGCCCAACCCCCAGGATCACCGCGAAGATACCGTAGACGATGGTGGTCTTCATCTTGAAAAACCGCTCGTCGTTGAACCATGCGGTCAGCCCGCCGAAGAAGATCACTATGATCGCGACGAAGACCTGCATCCGGCTGATCGTTCCCGTCAACAACCACAGGATGAGCATTGCAACCAGAAGCAACGGCACCAGAACAAGCGCTGCCACAATGAAGCCAGAATACTCGGTCCCGCCCAGCGTGTAGGTCTGATCCTTGATCCGCATGTAGATCAGGAAGAAAACCACCGTTGGCCCCAACTCCAGCACCTGCTTGAGAATCGGGTTGATCTTCCGTTCCGCCATCGCCTATCCCGCCCATTCCATGATCACTGCGCCAATGGCGATCAGCGCCATCAGCCCTGCCCTGACGGGCCCCACCTTCTCGCCCAGAACCAGCCAGCCGATCAAGGCGGCAAATACGGTACTGGTCTCGCGCAGGACCGCCGCTTCGCCCACCTTGTCCAACCGGGTCGCCAGCATGATCGACCCGAAGCTGAAATACGCGACGAAGGCCCCCAGCACACCGCGTTTCAGCAGCGGCACGATCTCGGTGGCGGGAAGCTGCCGCCAGCGCCGTTGTGTGACCACAGGGATGAAGATACCGTCCAGCATGAAGAACCACGCCAGAAAGGTGAACGGATCCGCCGTCGCCCGGATGCCGTAGGCGTCATAGGTCGTATAGACCGCCACCATCGCGCCAGTTGCCACGGCAAACCACAGCGCGGGCACCATCGTCGCCCGGTCCACCGCGACATGTTTCAGGTTCCACACCGCCAGCCCCAGAATGCCACCCACCAGCAGCGCCAGCCCAGCCCATTGGCCCGGCGCGAAATGCTCGCCAAAGACGATCCCCGCCCCGATCACCGTGAAGAACGGCCCTGTCCCCCGCACCACCGGGTAGACCACGGTGAAAGCCCCACGGGTGTAGGTCATCGCCTGCAAGACCTTGTAGACCGCATGGATCACGAAGGCCCCGGCAAAGATCGGCCACATATGCGGTTCGGGCCAGGGCACGACGAACAGCGCAAACGGCGCCGCGATCACCCCATAGCTGATGTCGATGGCAGCGCGAGACGTCCAGGGATCATGCCGCCCCTTCTGCAACGCCCCGAAAAGCGCATGCAGCACAGCCGCCAGCAACGCGAGCATCAGCGCCGCATCGTGCCCCGCAGGCGTGCCCTCGATCGACCGCAGGAATGCGGTCAAGGCGCGATCCCGGGTTGCCAGTCGGCCGCAACGTCCACGCCCGCGAACAGCCGAGCCAGCGCCTCTGGTCCCTTCGGGTCTTTCGCCAGCGCCAGCATCCCCAGCTGCGCTGCACCGATCCCGCTCTCCGACCCGGCCATCAGCACCAACCGCCCCCGCCCCTGCGGCAAAGCCGCGATGAACGCGGTCAGGGCCTTTGCGCTCTCGTCCGGCAAACTGTCCTGCGGCACCGCATCAACCAGCCCCGACAATGCCTCGCGCGCGGCCAGCACCGCCTTGGTCCCCGTCGCACCCGGCTCAAGCCCCGCGCCCACGGCTTCCATGGCCGGGCGCAGCACGCGCCCATCGTTCTTCCATTCCAGGTAAAGCTTCGTCACGCGCCCCGTCAGCACCGAGGCCGCCGACAACTCTGCCCCCGCGACCTCCGCCCTCAAGACCAGTTCACTGCCCCCCGACAGGCCAAGACGTCCGCGCTCGACCAACAGCCGGTCCCCAGCCCCTTCGCGCTTCAGCGA
>JANMGI010000407.1:0-2273 GCA_031374565.1 Paracoccaceae bacterium
CAGAAGCACCGACACGAAGCCCGACTGCGCCTGCGGCTCGGCCTCGACCTCGACCCCCTTGGCGATCAGGTCGCGCGTCAGGTTGTCGGTGATGCTTTCGCCCGGCGGCTTGATCGTTACGTAGGAATTGCCGTCCTTGCCGACGACCACGACCTTCTCGCCATCCAGCATCACCTTGCTGACCTGGCCTGCGTCCACCCGTTCTATGAAATCGGAATAGGACAGCGAGCGTGACGACATCGTCGTCTGACTGCCCGAGAAGAGCTGGAACAGCGCCATGACCAGAATCAAGAGCACGACCCAGAAGGCGATATTGCGTGCATTACCCAATGCAGGGATCTCCCAAATGCGCCTTCAGCCCCCCATAGGACCGAAGCGACTTTATGCTAAGATAAACCTTTGGGCCTCAGGTTCAATGCACTAACGGGAAATGGTGAAAGGGTGGTGAAGCTGTGCCGCCCAACCGGCGGAAACCCCCGCCAGCGGCGCCGCCAGCAGCGTCTCTCCCTGCCAGATACCCGGCGTCACCAGCAAGACCTCGCGCAGAAGCCCCTGCTCGCGCCAGCCCGGAACCTGCCGCAACCCCTCGGCCCCCACGCCCCGCACTTCGCCCGGAGGCCCCGAAACCACCCACCGCCCGTCCCAGACCTGCCCCACCGACACAGGCCCACCAACGGCACGTGGCTCGCGCATCAGCCAGCCCCCTCGCGCCCTGCAGCCCGCCAGCGTCGCGTCCCGCGCCTCGGCCAAGGCCGCGCGCAACCGCTCCACCTCATCCGCACGGGGGGCATACTCCGCGCCTGACAGCCACAGCACCATCGCCACCACCAGTTGCCGCTGGACCTCCGCAGGCTCTCGCCAAAGCCCAGGGTCCACCCGCAAGGCCCCAGCCCGCTCGTCCAGGCAAAGGTCCGCCGCAGCCGCAACCTGCACCGCCAAAGCCTCCTGCGCCCGCGCCAGATGCCCCGCGACCTCTGCCAGCCGTTTACCCGTGATCCCCAAGGGCGCCAGCGCCGCCAAGGCCTTTCGCGCCTTCACCCGAGCGAAGCGGTCGTTCTCGTTTGACGGGTCATCAACCCACCCCACCCCCTTCTCCCGCAGAAACTCCCGCAGGTCCTGCCGCCCCGCATCCAGCAGGGGCCGCTTGAACCGAACATCCCCGTCCGTCCACTCGCGACGCATCCCGGACAGCCCGGCCATGCCTGCCGCCCGGCCCAATCCCATCAGCACGGTTTCGGCCACATCGTCCCGCGTGTGCCCCAGCGCCACCACGCCAAGCCCCCGCTTCCGCGCCCAAGCGCCGATCAGCCCCATCCGCGCCCGCCGCGCCTGATCCATCAGGTTGCCGGCAACCTCGCCATGCTGCCAGACCCGCACCTCATGCCGCACGCCAAGCGCGCGGCACCATGCGCCCACAGAAGCAGCCTCGTCCGCACTCTCCGGCCGTAACCGATGATCCACCGTCACCGCTTCGACTGCGAACCCTGCTGCAAGGCACAAATGCAAAAGGGCGGTGGAGTCCCCACCGCCCGAAAGCGCCACACCAATCGTCTTTTCCGCTGGCAGCCCGTCCCGGATCAGCCCGACCAGCCGTTCCGCAAGGCTTACTGGCACTGAAACCCCTGCATCGCCACCCCGGCCTGCGTCGCCGCCATGGTGCCGGGGAACCGCGTGCCGACCTCACCCAGCGTGACGCAAGCCTCGGGCACCTGGCCCAAAGCCCCCAGCCCCTCGCCCAGCTTCAGCAAAGCATCCGGCGCAATCGGGCCATCCGGCTTGGCCGAAAACGCATCCAGATAAGCCCGCGCCGCATTGCCGGTATCGCCCTGCTTGGACAAAGCCTCGCCGCGCAGATAGTGCGCCTCGGGGACTAGCGGCCCGCCAGGATAGGATTGGGCATAGGTCGCAAAGAGCGTTGCAGCTCCGGGAAAGTCACCCTGACCGAGCACCTCCTTGGCCCGGTCAAAATCTTCCTGCTCGCTGACGGCCAGTTCCCCGCCGCCCGTGCTGTCCGTCGTCGGTGCCGCACCCGTGTCCGTCGCCACTGGCGCAACAGCGCCCCCGGTGTCACCCCCCAGCGTCGGCGTCGCCCCGATTTTGGTCGGATCACACCCCTCGGTCGCCTCGCACAGCCGGTATTCGATGTCGCCGATCCGGTTGGTGCCATCCGACACCACACGGTTCAGGTTCAGCTCGACCTCTTCCGTCCGCGCCGTCAACCGCGCGAGTTCGGCCTCGATCGTGTCCATCCGCTGCAAGGCGTCGCCCCCGGC
>JANMGI010000436.1:0-10162 GCA_031374565.1 Paracoccaceae bacterium
CCGCCACAACTTTGACGGGGCTGACACAGAGATGCTTTTGCGGCACTTCGAAGCGGCAGAAAAGGAATGCGAACGGTTGCTCGCTTTCCCGCCCGAGGACCCGAAAACCGGCAAGCGGATCATCATGGCGCATCCGGCCTATGACCAGACGATCAAGGCGAGTCATCTCTTCAACCTTCTGGATGCGCGCGGCGTGATCAGCGTCACCGAACGGCAGGCTTACATCGGACGGGTCCGCGCCCTGGCCAAGCAATGCGCCGATGCGTTCCGGCAGACCGAAGCGGGGGCGGATCAGTGAATGTGGGGCGGATTCTTGTGGCTTTGATCGTGCTGACCGCCGCATTCGGTGGCGCTTTCCTGTGGTACACCGCCGAGCGGGCGTTCTATGAACCCGTGGCCTTTCAGCCCGGCGCGGAAATCCGGCTGGTGCCGCTGGTGGGCAACACGCCCGAAGCGATTGTGGTCACAGGGATCGAGGGGATCGACGCGGACAGTTCTCCGATCAAGTTCCGCGCCTGTTTCCGCACGCCGTTGTCGCTTGGGATGCTGACCGAGACCTACCGCACTTATGACGGGGCCGAGCCCTTGGTCGCGCCAAGCGGGTTTGACTGCTTTGATGCCGAGGCCATCGGCCGCGCATTGGAAACCGGCGAAGCGCTGGCCTTTCTATCCGAGCCGGACATTCATCCCGGCGTCGACCGGGTGGTTGCGGTCTTTCCCGATGGCCGCGCCTTTGCCTGGCAACAGCTGAACGACACCTACAAGGACTGAGCCTTGGCCGACACCGACGATCCCCTGCGAAAGCTGAAGCGCCGTCACAAGCGCGACCTGCGCTATGCGCGGGCCGAGGGGATGCTGCAGGGTGTTGTCTCGATGCTGCGGCCCGGGGATGTGGTCGTGGATTGCGGGGCAAACCGGGGCGACGTGACGGCGGTGCTGGCTGCATCGGGGGCGATGGTGCATGCTTTCGAGCCGGACCCCTACAACTTTGCCAAGCTTGAAGAGCGGTTTGCCGGGGTTGCCAACGTGACACTGCACGCCGCTGCGGTTGGCACGTCCGAAGGTTCGATCCGGCTGATGCGCGCGGCGAACTGGGAGGCGGACCCCGAACTGGCTTCGGTGAAAAGCACCATCGTGGCGGGCGGGCAGAACATCGCGGAGGGCGAGGGGATCGATGTGGCACTGATCGACTTCCGGGCCTTCCTGCGGGGCCTCGTGGCGGCGCATGGCCGGGTCGCTTTCGTCAAGATCGACATCGAGGGGGCCGAGCTTGACCTTCTGGCCGCGATGCTGGACGCGCAGCTCTTCGACCACATCCAGCTGACCGTCGCCGAAACCCATGAGCGCAAGTTCAAGGACCTGCGGCCCCGCTTTGCTGCCTTGCGTGAGGCGGTGGCCATGGCCTACCCGCCGACCCGCGTGAACCTCGACTGGATCTAGGAACCGACCAATGCCCGACCTTCTGATCGAACTCTTTTCCGAGGAAATCCCGGCGCGGATGCAGGCCCGCGCCCGCGAGGACCTGAAGAAGCTGGTGACGGATGGTCTTGTCGAGGCCGGGTTGACCTATGCCAGCGCCGGGGCGCATTCCACGCCGCGCCGACTGGTGCTGTCGGTCGAAGGGCTGACGGGGGAAAGCCGCCCGGTGCGGGAGGAGCGGAAGGGGCCTTCGGTGTCCGCGCCCGCGCAAGCGGTGGAGGGGTTTCTGCGGTCCACCGGGCTGACGCTGGACCAGCTGGAACGGCGGGCCGAGAAGAAGGGTGAGACCTTCTACGCCGTGGTGGAAAAACCTGGTCGTTCGGATGAGGTGATCGTGGCTGAGGTGCTGGAAGCGGTGATCCGCGCCTTCCCCTGGCCGAAATCGATGCGCTGGGGGTCTGGAAGCTTGCGCTGGGTGCGGCCGTTGCAGTCGATCATCTGCCTGTTGTCGGACGAGACCGGCGCGCATGTCGTGCCGATGGAGGTGGACGGGATCGTGGCGGGCAACACCACCGAGGGCCACCGTTTCATGGGCAACGGGCGGTTCACGGTGTCGGGCTTTGACGATTACGCGGTCAAGCTGAAGCGGGCGAAGGTCGTCTTGGACAGCGCCGAACGCGAAGCCGCGATCTGGCAGGGCGCGCAGAATCTGGCCTTTGCGGCTGGCATGGAAGTGGTCGCTGATCCGGGCCTGCTGGCCGAGGTCGCTGGGCTGGTCGAATGGCCGGTGCCGCTGATGGGGCGGATTGGCGAGGCGTTCCTTGGGCTGCCGCCAGAGGTGCTGCAGACCAGCATGAAGGAACATCAGAAGTTCTTTTCGGTGCGGAACCCGAAGACGGGGCGCATCGAAGGGTTTGTCACCGTGGCCAATATCGAGGCTGCGGATGGTGGTGAGGTGATCCTGAAGGGCAACCAGAAGGTCCTTGCGGCCCGGCTGTCGGACGCGAAGTTCTTTTGGGAGAATGACTTGCGGGTTGCCAAGGCCGGGATGGGTGAGTGGGTGGAGGGGCTGCGCGCGGTCACCTTCCACAACAAGCTGGGCTCGCAGGCGGACCGGATTGACCGGATTGCGGCTTTGGCGCGGGAGATTGCGCCCTTGGTCGGGGCTAACCCGGACGATGCGGAATATGCGGCGAAGATCGCGAAGCTCGACCTGCGCTCGGCGATGGTGGGCGAGTTCCCGGAGCTACAGGGCGTGATGGGCCGCTACTATGCTCTTGAGGCGTTGCAGAAAAACCCGCCCCGGTCCCCGAGCCGGGGCCTCGCAGGGTCAGAGGGAGGCCCCGGATCAAGTCCGGGGCGGGTGAACGCCATCGCCGATGCGGCGCGGGACCACTGGCGGCCGAAGGGGGAGAGTGACTCGGTTCCGGTGGAGCCGGTGACGGTGGCCGTAGCGTTGGCCGACAAAATCGACACGCTGACCGGGTTCTGGGCGATTGACGAGAAGCCGACGGGGTCGAAGGACCCCTTCGCGCTGCGGCGGGCGGCGCTGGGGGTTATTCGGTTGGTGCTGGGGAATGGGGTGCGGGTTGGTCTATTCAGCGTTCTGCATCCTGCCGGACAAAAGCATATCTGGCACAAACTGGACGAGATGCAGGTTGCGAAGGATGCGGCGCTGCGCGCGTTAGACGAGGTGACTTGGAAGAAGGACGACCTCGACCCAATCCGAAGGACGTCGGTAATGATTGAGTCGGAAATGGTCGTTGTGAGTGGAAGTATTGATGATGGCTCTGCAGTTGTCGCTTCTTCGTCCAACGTAGACCTCCTGGCCTTCTTCCACGACCGCCTCAAGGTCTACCTCAAGGATCAGGGCGTGCGGCACGACATCATCGACGCTTGCCTCGCCATGCCGGGGAATGACGACCTGACGCTGCTCGTAAAGCGGGCTACGGCGCTGTCGGAGGTGCTCAAGACCGACGACGGGGCGAACCTGTTGCAGGGGTTCAAACGGGCGAACAATATATGGACTCAGGCTATGACCAAAGACGGCTACGACAACAGCGACGCTTTCAAAAAGGCGATTGAGATTCTGAACGAAGCTGAGGCGGCAGACGGGGTAGAATATTCCTTCGGACCCGATATCAAGTTCGCCGAGACCGACGAAGAACGCGCGCTCTTTGCGGCGCTCGACACCGCCGAGGCGACGATCACCCCGGCGATGGCGGCGGAGGATTTCGGCACCGCGATGGCCGCGATGGCCAGCTTGCGGGGACCGATCGACGCCTTCTTCACCACCGTTCAGGTGAACTCGGACAACCCGATCATCCGGCGCAACCGGCTGAACCTTCTGCACCGCATCCGCACCATCTGTTCCGGTGTCGCCGATTTGACTCGCATCGAAGGCTGAGACCGCCTTAAGATTCGTCACAAGACTGACATGTCACGCTTGATTGGCAGGGCTTTCGGGCTATGCTGCATCTGAACATCAGGTGCTGCAGTGCAGAAACACGACCCCATCGCGGAATTTGCCCAGATCACGCCATCGGCGCAGATCGCGACGGCAAGCCATGGCTGGCGGGCGAAATGCCTGCAACGGCTGGTGCGGCTTGACCTGCCGGTGCCAAAGTCGGTGTCCCTGCCCGCGACGACCGTGCGCGCGATTGCGGCGGGGCATGGGGTGGATGCGGCGGGCATTCTGGACAATTTCGGGGATGGACCGCTGATCAGCGTCCGGCCCTCGCCCGCGAACCCGGACTGGGGCGGTCCGGCGACGATCCTGAACATCGGGCTGAATGCCAAGCGCCACGCCCGCCTTGCCGAAACCCATGGCGAGACGGCGGCAGATGCCTTGTATCTGCGCTTCGTGCAGGCCTTTGCGATCCACGTGGCCCGGCTGGACCCCGAGGTTTTCGACGCGCTGAAACCGGGGCCGGGTGCCTTGCGGGAGGCGTTGCGCGAATATGAGGTCGAGACCGACGAGCCCTTCCCGCAGGACCCGGCAAAGCAGCTGTCCGAAGTGCTGCGCAGCATGGCGCGCGCCTGGGAGGGGACCAGCGCCCGCCTGCTGCGTCAGGCCAAGGGGGCGCCTGAAGAGGCCGCACTCGGGCTGGTCGTGCAGGAAATGGCGCAAGGCATCGGGCAGGGGATTTCCGGGTCGGGCGTGATCCAGTTCGTCGATCCGGTGACCGGGCAGCCGCAGATCACCGGGCGCTATCTGGGGCAATCCCAGGGGCGCGACGCGTTGAAGACGACCGAGGCGCTGTATCTGACGCGCGACCCGCGCGGGCCGTCGCTGGAGGATGTGTCGCCCGAGGTTTTCGCCAAGCTGCTGGAACATGGTGCGGTCTGCCGGGCGCGGTTGCGCGAGGAAATGCAGATCGAGTTCACGGTCGAGGATGGTCGTCTCGCGGTGCTGGATGCGGTGAAGGTTGCGCGCTCGGTCCGGGCGGGCCTGCGGATTGCGGTGGCTTTGTGCGAAGACGGGATCATTCCGCGCAACGAGGCGATCTTGCGGGTCGAACCCCGTGCCCTGTCGGAACTTCTGCACCACCAGGTCGATCCGCGCGGGGAACGCGACGTGATCGCGCGGGGGATTGCGGCGTCACCGGGGGCGGCGACGGGCAAGCTGGTGTTTTCTTCGGCGGCGGCGCAGGCCAGTGCGTCGAAAGGCGAGCCCTGCATTCTGGTGCGGCGCGAAACCTCGCCCGAGGACATCCGGGGGATGCATTCTTCGGCGGCGGTGCTGACCGAACGGGGCGGGATGACCAGCCATGCGGCGGTGATTGCGCGGGGTTTGGGGCTGCCGTGTGTGGTGGGCGCGTCGGACATGCGGCTGGACACAAGGGACAAGAAGCTGACCGCGCCGGATGGCCGTGTGTTCCGCGAGGGCGACGTGGTCACGCTGGACGGAACGAAGGGCGAGGCGCTGGCGGGGGCCGCAGAGATGTTGCCGCCCGCACTGGACGACAGTTTCCGCAAGCTTCTGGCCTGGGCGGACGAGGTGCGCGACATCGGCGTGCGGGCCAACGCCGACACGCCCGCCGATGCCGAAACCGCACGCAAGTTCGAGGCCGAGGGCATCGGCCTGTGTCGCACGGAACACATGTTCTTCGACGAAGACCGGCTGGTCGTCATGCGCGAGATGATCTTTGCCGATACGTCGGAAGACCGCGCCTCGGCCTTGTCGCGGCTTTTGCCGATGCAGCGGGCGGATTTTGTGCAGCTCTTTGAAATCATGCAAGGTCTGCCGGTCTGCATCCGTCTGTTCGACCCGCCGCTGCACGAATTCCTGCCGCAGGACCGCGAAGGTTTGCGCGACCTGGCCGAAGCGCTGGATCGCCCCTTGTCGGAAGTCACCCGCCGCGCCGAAGCGCTGACCGAGGTGAACCCGATGCTGGGGATGCGGGGGGTGCGGCTGGGGGTCGTGCTGCCGGAAATCTACGACATGCAGGCGCAGGCGATCTTCGAGGCCACGCTTGAATCGGCCCGCAGGGGTGCCCCGGTGGTGCCCGAGATCATGATCCCGCTGGTCAGTGCGCGGCGCGAGGTAGAGCTGGTCAAGACCCGGATCGACGCCCTTGCCGCCATGGTCCGCACCAGGGCGGGGGCGACGTTCGACTACAAACTGGGGGTCATGGTGGAAACCCCGCGCGCGGCCTTGCGGGCGGGAGAGATCGCGCAGCACGCGGCGTTCCTGTCCTTCGGGACCAACGATCTGACTCAGATGACCTACGGTCTTAGCCGCGACGATGCCGGCCGTTTCATGAACACCTATGTCCGGCAGGGCGTGTTCCCGGAGGATCCGTTCCACATTCTGGACGTGGATGGGGTGGGAGAGCTTCTGCTGATTGGTGCCGAAAGGGGCCGTAAAACGCGGAAAGACCTGACATTGTCGATCTGCGGTGAACACGGCGGCAACCCGGAATCCATCGACTTTTGCCGTCGCGCAGGGTTCGATTATGTCTCCTGCTCACCTTACCGGGTGCCGATGGCGCGGCTGGCAGCTGCCCATCTGGCGCTAAGGGATCGTGAAAAAGTCATTTAGAATAATGACTTAAGGGTTAATCTTAACCCGATTCTCATGATTTTGGGCGAACTTTCGCTTACGCAGCATTGATTTTCGTGGCAATTTTGCAACAGCGGTAGACCCCCGCTGCCGGTTCCCCTACCTCGCGGCCAGCTTGCCAAGGCGGGGACACTTCCGCCAGGAACCAAAAACGGAAAGAGCAGAATGAAACGCGACCTTGCGACCCTCGCGCTGGCGATGGCCCTGGCAGCCAACACCGCTGCGGCAGATGCCAGTTGGACCACCGGCATGTTCGGTCTGATGCCGACCAACGCCGCCTATGCCGTCGACCTGAAGCGCCTGCCAACCCCTGACCTGAGCGGCCCTTTGCCCGCGATCGCTTTGACCGACGGCATCACCGAGGACTGGCTGATGTCACGCCCCGAACCGACCGGAGATGCCGAGTGGCAGTGCCTGACCGAGGCGCTGTATTTCGAGGCCCGCGGCGAAAGCCTGGAAGGCCAGATCGCGGTGGCCGAGGTGATTCTGAACCGCGTCGACAGCCCGCTTTACCCGCGCACCGTCTGCGGCGTCGTCAAGCAGCGCGGCGGCGGCGGGTGCCAGTTTTCCTATGTCTGCCACGGCAAATCCAAGATGCGCGAAAAGACGGCCGCCAATCTGGCTGGCCGCATTGCGCGGGCAATGCTGGACGGCGCGCCACGCATCCTGACCGCAGGGGCCACGCATTTCCACACCAGGGGCGTCAAGCCCAGCTGGTCGAAACGCTTTGCCAAGACCGCTGCCATCGGATCTCATCTGTTCTACCGGCAGCCCGGCGCGAACGGCTGATGTCGCCTATCGGCAATTCGGTGACGCCTTCACTCTTGGTTGTCGCACTCCGCATGGTATGAGGGACGGAACCGCGTCAGGAGCGCCCAATGTCCGATATCGAGCAGGCGTTTGCGCACCCGGAAGACCGGGCCGAGGCCTCGGCCGGTGCTGCGCCGCGTGACCGGATCAGTCTGCGCGACCATGTGCTCGAGGCCGACATCGGCGCTTTCCAGAAAGAACGTGGCCACAAGCAGCGACTGCGCTTCAATGTAGTTGTCGAGGTCCGGCCCGTCACGGAACCGCTGGAGGATGATGTCGACCGCATCCTGTCCTACGACCGGATCACCGAGGCCATTGCCGCCGAACTTGCGGCGGAGCGGCTGAATCTGCTGGAAACGCTGGCCGAACGGGTGGCCGAGCGTGTGCTTGCAGAACCCGCTGCGATGCGGGCTTTCGTCCGGATCGAGAAGCTGGACATCGGTCCCTATGCCCTTGGGGTGGAAATCGTGCGGTCCCGTGCCGAACGCCCGGTGCAGAAGGCCGGGGATGAGGGGATGGAGGCGGTGCATCCGCTGGTCGTGTTTCTGGACAACGGGGCGATCCACGCGCCTGATCTCTCTGCCCGGCTGGATGCGCTTCTGGCCGAGGGCCTGCCGCTGATCCTGGCTGTGGGCCTGCCGGACCTTGCGCGCCCCGTCACCGGCCACAAGCCCACCCAGCGCCGGGTCGACCTTCTGGCGATGGAGCAGAACGCCTGGGCGCTGGCCGCCCGTGATCCGCGCTGTGTGGTCGTGGCGACACGGACGGAAATCGATTGGGCGATAAAGCGGGGGCAATCGGTGGTATGGGCGCCGTCGAAACTGGTGCTGGACGCAGTGGACGGCCCGAAAGGCAGCGAACCTGTCAGTCTTGCCTTGTGGCTGGCGGAAACACTGTCGGCCACTGCGCTGGTTGTTCACGGGGACGTTGCAGTCCCGGCAGGAAGCCGCGTTCCGGTGCGACGGGCCTGAACCTTCCCCCTTGAAAAGGCCGTGGGGTTCGGCCACTCCGACTGACATGGAGTATTTTCGCCCGATCGCGATGACCGATCTCAGCCGTCCGGCGGGAGCCTTGGCGCTTGCGGGCGGCTGGTGCTGGTTTGACCGCGTCGAGGTGATGTCTCGCGCCGCGCAGGGCCGGATCATCGCTGCGGCGGACGTGCCCTCGCCTGTCCTGCACCGGCTGACCGCGCCCCGTCAGGGTTTTGCCGGTCTGACGATGGACCGGCCCCGGTTGATGGGCATCCTGAACGTGACGCCCGACAGTTTCTCGGACGGAGGCAGGTTTCTGGGGGCCGTAGCGGCTGTCGCACAGGCGATGACGATGGCCGAGGGGGCCGAGATCATCGACATCGGCGGTGAAAGCACCCGCCCCGGCGCGGTGGAAGTGGCGGTTGACGACGAGATCGCCCGCACCGCCCCGGTGATCCGGGAGCTGTGTGAGGGCGGTCTTGGCGCGCCGCTGTCCATCGACACCCGCAAGGCTCCGGTGGCTGCGGCCGCTTTGGAAGCGGGGGCGAGCCTTATCAACGATGTGTCGGCGTTCGATTTCGACCCGACCCTTGGGGCGTTGGCCGCTGCGTCCGGCGTGCCGGTGATCCTGATGCATGCGCAAGGCGTGCCTGCGACGATGCAGGAGGATCCGAACTACGGCGATGTCCTGCTGGACGTCTTCGATGCGCTGGCCGCGCGGCTGGCACGGGCCGAGGCGCTGGGGATCAGTCGAGACCGTATCATGCTTGATCCCGGCATCGGCTTTGGCAAGACGCAAACCCACAACCTTGCTCTGCTGCGGGGGCTGTCGCTGTTTCATGGCCTTGGCTGTCCGATCCTGCTCGGCACCTCTCGCAAGCGGTTCATCGGGTCCATCGGTCGCGCGGCAGACCCGCAGGATCGTGCGCCGGGGTCCATCGCCACGGCGCTGACCGGGGTGGCGCAGGGCGTGCAGGTCCTGCGCGTGCATGATGTGGCCGAGACGCGGCAGGCGTTGCGGCTTTGGCAAGCTTTGAACACCGATCATCTGGAGACTGAGACATGACCCGCAAGCTTTTTGGCACCGATGGCGTGCGTGGCCGGGCGAACAGCTGGCCCATGACGGCGGAACTCGCGCTGAAGCTGGGAGCTGCGGCGGGGCGGTATTTCCGGCGTGACGGGTCGGCGGCGCACCGGGTGGTGATCGGCAAGGACACCCGGCTGTCGGGTTACATGCTGGAGAACGCTTTGACGGCGGGGTTCACCTCGACGGGTATGAACGTGCTTTTGCTGGGGCCGGTGCCGACCCCGGCGGTGGGGTACCTCACGCGGTCAATGCGGGCGGATGTGGGGGTGATGATCAGCGCCTCTCACAACCCGCATCAGGACAACGGGATCAAGTTCTTCGGGCCGGACGGGTTCAAGCTTTCGGATGCGGCGGAGGCCGAGATCGAGGCGATGGTGGAAGGGGAGATCCAGCCTGCCAAACCCGAGAATATCGGCCGGGCGAAGCGGATCGAGGACGGGCGGGGGCGGTATCAGGAGTTCGTCAAGACGAGCTTCCCCACCGGCCTGCGGCTGGACGGGCTGAAGGTGGTGATCGACTGCGCGAACGGGGCGGCCTACAAGGCGGCTCCCGAGGTGCTGTGGGAGCTGGGGGCCGAGGTGATTTCGGTCGGGGTCAGCCCGAACGGGACCAACATCAACGACCGCTGCGGGTCAACCCACACCGACACGGCAGCCGAGGCTGTGGTGGCCCACGGGGCGCATGTCGGGATTAGCCTGGACGGCGATGCCGACCGGATCATGATCCTGGACGAGACGGGCCGGGTCGCGGACGGGGACCAGATCATGGCGCTGCTTGCCGCCCGCTGGGCCGAGGAGGGGCGGCTTTCAG
>JANMGI010000466.1:0-3544 GCA_031374565.1 Paracoccaceae bacterium
TCCAGCCGCAAGTCCCGTGGGATGATCGGCGTGAAGTGACCGTGCATGCCGTAGGCTTGCGGACGGGTGCGGCGGCCCAACTCCAGCACGTCGCGAAAGCCACGGGTCGTGATCAGGCCGGTCTTTGCCAGCCGGCGTTCAAGGACAGCATTGGTCGTCGTGGTGGTGCCGTGGACGATAAGGTCGATGCCCGCCAAATCGGCGCCTGCCTCGGTGAATGCGTTCAGAACCCCGCCCGCCTGGTTCGGCAGCGTCGTTGGCACTTTGGCCAGCCGGACCTCACCGGTTGCGGGGTTGAAGATGACAAGATCGGTGAAAGTGCCACCGACATCGACGCCAGCCACAAGACCCGTCATTCACACCCCCACATAGGTTCGGAAAGCCGGATCACTTGCGGCCAAACCCTTGATCTCGCGCGTCTCCTCGACCCGGCCTGCCCGCATGAACGACACCCGGTCCGCCAGCTTCAGGACTGCATCGACCCTTTGCTCGACCAGAATGACCGCCACGCCCTGCGCCTTCAGCGTCAGGATCGCCTGCTGGATCAGGGTGATCATCGAGGGTTGCAGCCCCTCGGTCGGCTCGTCCAAGAGCAGCACCTTCGGCTTCAGGCAGAGCGCGCGGGCGATGGCGAGCATCTGTTGTTCGCCCCCGGAAAGCGTCTGGGCCGTCTGGGTCATGCGTTCGCGAAGACGGGGGAAAAGCGTCAGGACATCGGCAAGGGTGTCCGGGTCATTGCCCCGCACAAGGCCGCCGATGGCAAGGTTCTGGGCGACGGTCAGCGGGCCGAACAACCGGCGTCCTTGCGGGACGTAAGCCAGACCGCGTTTCGGGATCTCATGCGCGGGCAGAGTTTCAAGGGCTGAGCCATCAAGATGGATCGTGCCGCCGGCCGCAGGAACAAGGCCCATCAGGCACTTGAGGAAGGTCGATTTCCCCACCCCGTTGCGGCCCATCAGACAGGTGATCTGGCCTGCTTCGGCGCGAAAGTCGACGCCCCGCAAGACTGTCACCGGCCCGTATCCGGCGGTCAGGCCTGCAACCTCAAGCGCCAAGATAGGCCTCCTGCACCAAGGGGTTAGCGCGGATTTCGGCTGGCGTGCCGGTGGCCAGAACCGCGCCGAAGTTCAGGACCGTGATCCGCGAGGCCACGTCCATCACCACTTCCATGTTGTGCTCGATCAGAAGGATCGTGGTTTGGGGTGCCAGGCTTTCGACCAACGCCGTGAAGCGGTCGATCTCGCTGGCGGCAAGGCCCTGGGTCGGCTCGTCCAGGATCAGGACGCGGGGGTTAAGGGCTAGGCCCATCGCCACCTCCAGAAGGCGCTGGTGGCCGTAGGACAGGGTCTGGGCTTCCTGATCCTCAAGCCCGTCAAGACCCACGCGGGCCAGCGCCGCGCGGGTTCTTGTGGGCAGGTCCTTCGTGCCGCCGGATTGCACGGCAAGGGCAACATTGTCGAAAACGGACAGGCGGGGAAAGATCGAGGTGATCTGGAACGTATAGGCGATACCCTTCCTGACCCGCACATGGGCGGGAAGGAAGGTGATATCCTCGCCCCCAAGCAGGATCGTGCCCGACTGCGGCATCCGCCGCCCGGACAGAAGGCTGACGAACGTGGTTTTGCCAGCGCCGTTCGGCCCGATGAGGGCGTGAATCTCGCCCTGGTTCAGGGTGAAAGTCACGCCGTCCACAGCCTTCAGGCCACCAAAGTGTAGCGTAAGGTTCCTGGTCTCGATCAGGGGGGTCTCGATCAGGGGAGCCATCTGACCCACCTTTCCCGGATCGTGCCAAGGATGCCCTTCGGCGCGAAGAGGACCAAGGCGACGAGCGCTGCGCCGACGAAGAAAAGGTAGGCCGAGGTCAGGCCGGATGCTGTCTCGATCAAAGCGAACATCAAAAGCGCACCGAGGAAGGGGCCAAGCGTCGTGCCAGCCCCGCCCAAGAGGACGTAAAGCATTGGCAGAATGGAATACTGGATGGTGGCAAAGCTGGCCCCGGCATAGCCGAAAAGGATCGCATAGGCGGCACCTGCAGCCCCGGAGTAGAGGCCAGAGAGGATAAGGGCCGCAAGCTTCACGGTGAAAGGGTTGTAGCCAAGCATCCTTGATCGCTCTTCATTCTCGCGCATGGCGACCATGGTGCGGCCAAAGGGGGAACGGACGAGGGCAACGCTGATCAGCAGGGCAGCGGCGAAAAGGGTCAGGGCGGCAATAAAGCGGGGGGTGTCGGTGGACAGATCAAAACCAAAGACGCTGCGCGTGGCGGCGGGCAGAGGAAAGCCTTCGTCGCCGCCCGTGGTGGCCCCGAAGTACAGGATCGCAAGGTAGCCCGCCTGGGCGAACATCAGGGTGACGATCATGAAACTGACCCCCGCCGTACGCAGCGCCAGAAGGCCCACGGAGGCGGCCATCAGGCCCCCCCCTGCGATGCCAAGGACCAGCGCGGGACCAGCGCCAAGCCCCCAAAGCTGGGCCAGAAGGCTTGCGGAATACATGCCCGCAGCCAGAAACAGCGCGTGGCCCAAGCTGAGCATCCCGGTGTAGCCAAAAGCCAGATTGTAGCCCATGGCGAAGACGGCCAGCACCATGATCCGGGCAAGGTTGGTGGTGTGGTACGGCGAAAGCCAGAACTGCGCCGCGAAAAGCACAGCGATCAGGGCAAGGTGCAGCGCCCAGACCTTCTTCACGCTTTGTCTCCGAACAGGCCCTGCGGGCGGAAGACAAGGACCATGGCGACCAGCAGGGTGGCAAGGATCTTGGCGAGGGTGGGTTCGTAGAAATAGGTGATCACGCTGTCGGAAAGCCCGATGACCAGCGCCGCAACCATCGTTCCCCGCAAGCTTCCCAACCCGCCGATGATGACGACGATGAACGACAAAAGCAGCGGGTCGCCACCCATCAGGTAATGCGCCTGCTGGATCGGGACGATGAGGACCCCGGCCAACGCCGCCAACCCCGCCCCAAGCGCAAAGGTGCCCATATAGACGCGGTCCACGTTGATACCGAAGGCGCGGGCGGTGGTGCGGTCGACCTGTGTTGCACGCATGATCAGACCGGCCTTGGTGCGGGACAGAAAGGTCCAGAGCGCAAGCAGCACGGCACAGGCGGCGAGGATGACGAAAAGCTTGTAGCCGGAATAGCCGAACCAAGGCAGCTGGATGCGCCACTCGAACGGAGCCTGCACCGGATTGGCGTTGGGGCCGTAAAGGCTAAGGGTCGCCTGCTCGATCATGTAAAGCAGGCCGATGGTGGCGACGATCGTGGCTTCGGGGTCGTAGTTCAACCGCTTCAGGATCAGCCCGTCGGTTGCGGCAGCCAACGCCCCGACGAGCAAGGGCGCGATGATCAGGGCCGCAACGAAACCTGTCGCAGGTGGGCCAGGAACATGGGCCGCGACGGCCCAGGCCAGGACCGCACCCAGCATGTAGAACGACCCATGCGCAACGTTGACGACCCGCATGACCCCGAAGACAAGGCTAAGCCCGCTTGCGGCCAAGGCAAGGACGGCCGAGGTGACAAGGCCCTCGGTCAGAGCAAGAAGCAG
>JANMGI010000478.1:0-9687 GCA_031374565.1 Paracoccaceae bacterium
GCGTTGTCGTAGGCAAAGCCCGCCTCCTTGCCGATGTGCAGGCTGGGGAAGGCGTTGAAGATTTGCAGGCCGGTCAGCATCAGGAAGAACAGGCAGACGGCCCAGATCCAGTGCGTGATCCGTGTCATCAACCGCTGGCGATAGACTAGTGGTCCGTTTGGCATCTCAGTCCTCCCGTTCTGTCTGCACCTACGCTACAGCATCGTGAAAGTTTCGGCACGCATGGCGGATCACCGCTGATTGCATTTCGCCGCCCCCCGGCTTATTTCGAAAGCTGACCCAAGGGGGCAGGATCAAAGCCGAATGAACTGGATCACCAACTACGTCCGTCCGAAGATCAACTCGCTCTTTTCGCGCCGCGAGGTGCCCGAGAACCTTTGGACGAAGTGCCCCGAATGCGGGACGATGCTGTTTCACCGCGAGCTGGCGGCGAACCTGAATGTCTGCACCACATGCGAACATCACATGGCGATCAGCCCGCGCGAGCGGTTCGAAGCCCTGTTCGATGGCGGGATCTTCACCGAAGTGAAAGTGCCCGACGCCGTGGTTGACCCGCTGCATTTCCGCGACCAGAAGAAATACACCGACCGGCTCCGCGCGGCCCAGAAGGCCAGCGGCGAGAAGGATGCGATGCTGGTCGCCGAGGGCGAAATCAACCGCACCCCGATCATTGCGGCCGCACAGGACTTTTCATTCATGGCCGGGTCGATGGGCATGTACGTCGGCAACGCGATCATCGCGGCGGCGGAACGTGCGACAAAGCTCAAGCGTCCGCTGGTGCTGTTCAGCGCGTCGGGTGGGGCGCGGATGCAGGAAGGGATGCTGTCCCTGATGCAGATGCCGCGCACCACGGTTGCGGTGCAGATGCTGAAGGAAGCCGGGCTGCCCTATATCGTCGTGCTGACCCATCCGACGACCGGGGGGGTGACGGCCAGCTACGCCATGCTTGGCGACGTGCAGATTGCCGAACCC
The DNA here is from genome assembly GCA_031374565.1 of Paracoccaceae bacterium. GTDB lineage: Bacteria > Pseudomonadota > Alphaproteobacteria > Rhodobacterales > Rhodobacteraceae > Tabrizicola. The sequence continues at coordinate 973 of JANMGI010000478.1, forward strand.
AACGCCCAGATCGGTTTCGCCGGTGCGCGGGTGATCGAACAGACCATCCGCGAAAAACTGCCAGAGGGGTTCCAGCGCGCGGAATACCTTCTGGACCACGGGATGCTGGACCGCGTTATCCACCGCAAGTCGATGAAAGACGATCTGGTGACCCTGATCCGCCTGCTGACCGGCCAGCCGCCCGCGATCAAGGGCGACTTGCCCGCGCCGGTGGAACCGAAGGCCGAGGCGAGCGCCTGACCCATGGCACAAGGTTCCGACGTCATCCTGGAACGGATGATGACGCTGCATCCCAAGGTCATCGACCTGACCATGGGCCGGGTTCTTCGCTTGCTGGAGAGTCTGGGAAATCCTGAACGGGCAATCCCTCCGGTGATTCACATCGCCGGGACCAACGGCAAAGGCTCGACCCAGGCGATGATTCGGGCAGGGCTGGAACAGGCCGGTGACCGGGTCCACGCCTACACCTCGCCCCATCTTGCACGGTTTCATGAGCGGATCAGGCTGGCGGGAGAGTTGATCACCGAACCCGCGCTGACGGCGCTTCTGGACGAATGCATGATCGCCAATGGGTCGGATGAGATCACCTTCTTTGAAATCACCACCTGCGCCGCCTTTCTCGCCTTTGCCCGCACCCCAGCCGATTGGACGTTGCTGGAAGTGGGCCTTGGTGGCCGCCTGGATTGCACCAATGTGGTGGACCACCCGCGCCTGACGATCATTACTCCGGTCAGCCTCGATCACCAGTCATTCCTTGGCGACACAGTGGCGGCAATCGCGGGCGAGAAGGCGGGCATCATCAAGCGCGGTGGGCCGGTGATCGTCGGGCCGCAATCCGACGAAGGGCTTGCGGTGATCGAGGCAAAGGCAGCGCGGATGGGTGCCACGGTCCTGGCCTTCGGGCAGCACTGGAATGCGTTCGAGGATCGGGGGCGGCTGGTCTATCAGGACGAGAACGGGCTTCTTGACCTGCCCTTGCCGAACCTGCCCGGCCCGCACCAAATACAGAATGCTGGTGCTGCGATTGCTGCCCTGCGCGCGTTGGGGCGGGATGAGGCGGCCTGTGAAGCAGCGGTTACCCGCGCCGACTGGCCCGCCCGGATGCAGCGCCTGCGGCAGGGGCCGCTGGTGGATAGTGCGCCGCAGGTCGAGCTTTGGCTGGACGGCGGTCATAATCCCGCTGGGGGTGAAGCTGTGGCGGCGACACTGGCGCGGATGCCTGCGCGTGAGACGCATCTGATCTGCGGGATGCTGAACACCAAGGACGTGGCCGGTTACATGGTGCCGCTTGCGCCGCAGGTGACGCGGCTTCATGCGGTGTCGATCCCCGGCGAGAAGAACACCTTGCTCGCCGAAGTCACCCGCGACGCTGCGCGCGCTGCGGGTATGGATGCTGTGACGGCGGGATCGGTTGGCGAAGCACTGGCTGCTATTGCCGCGACCTCTCCGCAAGCGCGGGTGCTGATCTGTGGCTCGCTTTATCTGGCGGGATCGGTGCTGCGCGAGAACGGCTAGGTGTGGGACCCGGTCGGGACGCCATACCGCGCAAGAAACATGTCCACCGCACCGTGGACGCTGCGGTTAGTCATGTCAGGGGTGATGGTCTCGGCCATGCCGAAGATCAGCTTTTCGTGGATCGTCGCTTTGCACAGCTGGGCGAACTGGTCAGCGGCAAGGTCGATGTCGTCGATTCTCAACTGCCCGTTGTCGACATAGCAGCGCAGATGGTGCGCGATGCGTTCGTGAATAAGCCCCGGCCCGAAGTCGTAAAACTGCCGGCCAAGGCCTGGAAAACGCTCGCCCTCGCCCACGACGATGCGGAACATCCGCTGTCCGAAGTCCGACAGCTGGAAGGCGACGATCCGGTCCGCGGCGATGGTCAGAGCGGTGCGCACCGGAACGTCTCCTTCGACCATGGCCTCGGCAGCTTCGGTCTGACGGTGGCATTCACACCGCGCAACCTCCAGGAACAACAGCTGTTTGTCGGGGAAATAGGCGTAGATCGTTGCTTTTGACACCCCCGCCTCACGCGCGATGTCATCGACCGAGGCGCGTTCAAAGCCGTCACGCATGAAAATCTTGCGCGCGCCTTCCAGCACCTGATCGAATTTCCGGCCGCGCCGGACCCCGTGATCGGCAACAACGTTCATCGGTCCCCCAGGAGGTGACCATAGATCATCCCGGTCCGGCGCGGCAAGCGAGGCGACGGTCACTCAGCCAGTTTGCAGGCGGGCTGGGTGGTGACGTCGACGCAGCCTTTGGTCGAGGTCGTCACCGTGTCGTCCGGGAAAATCAGGTTCGGCAGCAGCAGCGTCAGCGAATCTGCCGCAACTGGGGCGGCAAGGGCAAGGCTGGTGGCAAGGGCAAGTGCAAAGCGGGTCATTTCAGTCTCCATTTGAACTCTACGGTTCGGAAGCGTATCTAAACCGATGAGTTCAGATCGGCAAGAGTAAAATGAACTGGAAAGTTCAAAATATTCCATTGTGCCCGCCATGGGTTGGCATAGATTAGAATCATTCCAAATCCAGGTGTCGCCCCGTGCTGTCTGCCCTGTCCTTTCGCCGCCGCTTTGCCGACCTGTCCGAGCAAGAGGTTCTGGCGCTGGCGATTTCGTCCGAAGAGGACGACGCCCGCATCTACCGCAGCTTTGCGGAACGGTTACGGTCAGACTTTCCGGCCTCGGCAGCGGTCTTCGACGGGATGGCGGCGGAAGAAGACGGCCACCGTCAACGGCTGATCGACCTGCATCGGGTGCGGTTTGGCGATGTGATTCCGCTGATCCGGCGGGAACACGTTGCGGGGTTCTACGCCCGCCGCCCGGTCTGGCTGTCGCAGACCCTTTCGCTGGACACGATGCGCGGCGAATCGGCGACGATGGAGAAGACGGCGCATGACTTCTATAGCCGTGCGGCGGCCCGAACCCAGGATGCCGCGACACGGAAACTTCTGGGCGATCTTGCCGCTGCCGAGGCCGGTCACGAACGCCATGCGCAGCGGCTGGAGGAGACGCATCTGCCGAAAGACGCGCGGGATGCCGAAGATCAGACGGCCAAGCGCCAGTTCATCCTGACTTGGGTGCAGCCGGGACTGGCTGGCCTGATGGATGGCTCGGTGTCCACACTCGCGCCGATCTTCGCCACCGCCTTTGCGACGCATGATACCTGGACGACGTTCCTTGTCGGCACCGCAGCCTCGGTTGGCGCGGGTATTTCGATGGGTTTCACCGAAGCCGCGCATGACGATGGTGTGCTGTCTGGCCGGGGGTCGCCGCTGAAGCGGGGGCTGGCGTCGGGGGTGATGACCGCGCTTGGCGGCCTTGGACACGCGCTGCCCTACCTGATCCCGGATTTCTGGACAGCCACAACCATCGCGATGATCGTGGTCTTCGTCGAGCTTTGGGCCATCGCCTGGATCCAGAACCGTTTCATGGAAACCCCCTTCCTGCGCGCGGCCTTGCAGGTCGTGCTGGGCGGTGCTTTGGTCTTTGCCGCAGGGGTCTTGATCGGGGGCGGGTGATGTATCGCAAAGGGGTGGTGAGCTACCAGCCGCTGCCATTGCCGGACCGGGTGCAGCTGGACGAGGCCGATTCATTGGTCGCGGCTGAAGAGTTCCTGTCCTACATGCGCAAGCGCCATTCTGTGCGGGATTTCGCGACCCGTCCGGTGCCCGAAGCCGTGATCGCGACTTGCATCGCGGCGGCAGGAACCGCGCCATCAGGGGCGAATCACCAGCCCTGGCACTTCGTGGCGATCAGCGATCCAGCAATGAAGGCGCGCATCCGCGAAGGGGCGGAAGCGGAAGAGCGGGCGTTTTATTCCGGGGGCGGGGGCGATGAATGGCTGGCCGCTCTGGAACCCATCGGCACCGGAGTTGCCAAGCCCCATCTGACCGACGCGCCATGGTTGATCGTGATCTTCGCACAGCGCTACGGGGTGACAAAGGACGGCGCGCGCTACAAGAATTACTACGTCCCGGAAAGTGTGGGGATTGCGACCGGGTTCCTGATCGCGGCGATCCACCATGCGGGGCTTGTCTGCCTGGAACACACGCCGAACCCGATGAAATTCCTGGGGCCAATGTGCGGGCGGCCCGAGCATGAGAAACCGGTGATGATCCTGCCGGTCGGCTACCCGGCAGAGACCGCGACCGTGCCTGCGGTGGCCAAACGGAAAAAGCCGCTCGACCAGATCATGACCGTGTTTCGCGCCTGACTGCCGACCCGCAAAGCGTCGCTTGTCTGGCCCCGAGGGGTCTAACCAAGCGCGGCGAAGCGACGCGGCACGACCGGAGCGCCGTCGGAAACCGCCTCCAACTCTGCCTCCGGTAGGGAATCTTCCGACGATTGGGGCGCAACTTCCAATTCCGCGACTGGCGGGACAAGCTCTTCCGGCTCGGCAAGCGGCAGTTCGGCAAAACCCGCCATGGGCAGGACGACCGGGTCGGAAACCACCATCGTCAAACCACGCGGGCGTTCGATGGCAAGCGACTGCCGGGGCGGGCGGGCATCCTTGCGGCGCACCGAGGCATCATTCACCTTGATCACGGTGAAGCTGATGTTGTCCTGATCCGGATCGTTCAGACGGCCCAGTTCCTCTAGCAACCGTTCGGCGATTTCGGTCGACCGGGTCTTGCGATACTTCGCAAGCACCTTCTCGATCTGCGGATTGGTCAGGAATTGCAGCCCGTCAGACGAACAGACGACGATATCCCCTGTCTTCAGTTCGACCGGCTTTGCCGGGCAATCCACCTTGGCAATTTTCGAACCCATCAGCACGGAGACCAGGCAATTGCGGTCCGGATGGTTTGCCGCCGTCTCAGCGTCCAGAAGGCCCGCCTGAACCATGAAGTCGATTTGTGGAGCCATCGAATGATCTTCATTCAGCTGCGACAGCTTGCCGTTGCGGTACAGAAACAGCGGCGAATCCCCGACGGATATCCACCAGAGCCGGTTTTCCACGAGGGCGGGCACCACCAGCGTGGCACCCATGCCTTCGGTTTCCGGATGGGAGGTGGCATGTTCGCGGAGGCTTTGGTTGGCCAGATCGGCCACGCCGCGCAGGATCTCCGGGGCGCGGGCCTCGAACGACTCGACGTTGGCGTAGTGGAACTTCAGCTCTGAATAGACTTCGGTCAGGACAATCTTCGAGGCGACATCACCCGCCGCATGTCCGCCCATCCCGTCAGCCAGCACGACAAATCCCGCCTCGGATCCGACCGGGAAATCTGCCGTGATCGCGTCTTCCTGATAGTCGCGCGCGCCTTGGCTGATGCCCGAGGCGACGTCGTAGCGGGGTTCACGCGATCGCCATATCATGCCCGTCTCCCTCCGCCTCATAGGACGACCAGTTGAATCCGGGCGTGCAGAGCACTTTCAGGATCAGCGTAGTCTCGCCAATCTGGATTTCATCACCATCACCGGCGGTTTCGGTCGACAGAAGCGGGCGACCGTTCAGCCGCACCAGATTCGATTTACCGCCGTGGCCGATGTGAAACTCATGTGTCGAAGCGTCATAAGCAATAGCGGCGTGGTTCTGCCGCGAGATTGCCATGTCGCCGAAGTCCAGCGCGACGGTCTGATCGTTTGCGCGCCCAATGTGCGACACACCCTGCGACAGCGCGAAAGACGCACCCTTGCCGGGGCCATCCTTCACCACCAGCCAGCCAGCGGGGAACATGACATATCCCTTGCCAGATGCCGGGGTCACAGCAGAAATGGGTGAACCGTCGATCCCTTCGAACAGGGGAACCACGGCGGCGGGCTGCGCTTCAAAGCCAAGGACGCGGGTCTTGGTCCGCGTCGGGCGGCGAGGTGAGCCTCCGCTGGGCGCAAATTCAGTCATGGCGGCGGGCTTCGGGGCCTCGTCCTCCATATCCCAGATGCTGCGCATTGCCGGGGCAATGCCTTCGGGAAGCGACGCCTTTGTCTTGACGACCCTACTTGGTCGGGCCACCGGCTGATCGGCCATAGGCTCGGGTTCCGGCTCGGGCGTCGGAGCGGGCGATGCAGCGGCCAGCGCTTCACGCAGGCGTTTCACCTCCAGTTCGGCAAGCGCTGCCATCACGGGATCCGGCCCGGCGTCAACCGGTGCGCCGGGATTTCCCGGCTCATCGGTTTCGCCAAAGATAGAGCGAAGGAACTTCAAGGCTTTCTCTCCCCGTCTTCGTGTTTCGGCAAACGCAGGGTTATCCGGCTACCCCAAGCCGGAATTCTGCGTCCATTGTACTTGCACCACGACGAATAACAAAACTGTAAGTGGAAACGCCCTTTGCGAACTCTCGCGTCAGGATGTCCCGCAGGGCCGTATTGGTCCCCAGGGTCTCGCCCGTCGGAGTGTAGACCAGCAGCACGTCACCGACGGCCACCGTTCCGGACAGGTCTGCCGGCACGGCCGAAACGATTGTCTGAGTGGCAGTCGGCGTTTCCGACATCTCGAAGGCAAGGCCACCGGGCAGGCGCAATATGTTGGTTACCAGAAGGGATGAGCCATCTGTTGCAGGGGCCGTGGCGACTGGGGTCGCTGCGGCAACCGGTAGGGAAGCCGCGCCGGTGTAAGACTGCAAGGTGGCCGGAAGCATCAGCAGCCCCGCCAGCAGCAAAACCGCTGCCGCAGAGGTCACTAGAAGGTCACGCGATCCCCGGGCGACCGCCGACTGCCTTGTCTCAGGCAGCGCAACAGGTGCGGGGCTTGTCACTTGCCTTGCGTCAGCCATCGGCACCGGGGCCACGTCGGGCTTGGACGGCGTACGTGCGAGGTCGGGCTTGGATGCCAGTGCAGCTTCTTCCGGCGCAAGCAGCGCGCGCCAGTCTTCGACCGATTGCAGCCGGTCGCGCGGGAAGATCGCCATGGCCTTGTCGATCGCCTGCAGGAATTCACGCGGGTAGGCCTTGAAACGACCGACAAGCGGACGCAGCGGGTCGCCCTCGCGCCCGGCGATGGCGGAAAGACGTTCCTGCGAGGTTTTCGGCGTCTCACCCGAGATCAGGTGATAGAAGCTTGCTGCCAGCGCATAAAGATCACTGCACGGAGCCTGTTTGCTGCCGGAAACGTAGAACTCTTGCGGCGAGTAGCCGTCCTTGACCACGCGCAGACCGGAAACGGCGCGGCTTTTCCGGGTCACTTCCTTTCGAGACGCACCGAAATCGATCAGGATCGGCTGGCCGGAGTCTTTCGACACCAGGATGTTGTCGGGCGAGATGTCGCGGTGCAACAGCCCCTGCGCGTGGACATGGCCCAATGCGTCAAGCATCGTGTGCAGGAAGGAAGCTATGTCCTTCGGGGCCAGCGGACGCGCAGAGCCTTCCACCGTCTGCAACAGGTCGGGGCCGTCAATGTAGTCCATCGCCATATAGGCGGTGTCGTTCTCTTCGAAGACGTGATGGACTTTGATGATACTCGGGTGGGACAGCTGCGACAGCGTTACTGCCTCTTGCAGGAAGCTGCGGACCGCTGTGCGGAATTCGTCCTGCTGGGCCCGCGACCGGGCACCGACCGAGCTGCCGATCCGGCGGCAGAAGGTGGAAGGGAAGCATTCCTTGATGACCACCCGACGATCAAGCGAGTCACGCGCCAGATAGACGATCCCGAAGCCGCCACTGTTCAGAAACGACTCGATGGTGAACTGTCCGAACAGAAGCCTCGTGCCGGCCGGCAGCTCATCGGCGCTGGTACCCAGGTCAACCACTTCGAACTTGCGTGCAGCTACAGCCATTGCCATTCCCATTCCAGCGTCCCTGAATGCCCCCATCAGTGGCGCGCTAAGTTTTTGTTTAACCAATGAGTTGGGCCAAAACGTGAAGCCATTTCGTTCCTTTTCCGCCACAATCTTTCAACCGGACCAAGAGTCACGGCCCGTCGATGCACGTTCACGGACATGAAATTCCGACTGAATCTCAGGTTTTCTCGATGTTGACGGCCAAACTGTCCGACTTTTGCGAGACAATCGCTGGTGACGGGACTGCCCTGCTTTTGCCACAACCTTTGCGGGAAGCGTGTGCGCTGGTTGATGACAGACTGCGAGGGGCACTTGCGGCTTCGACCGATTCCCGTGCCGTGGTCTTGCCCTTTGCCGTATCGCGTGACACGACATAAGAATGCTGGCGATCTTCCTGAAAACAGTGCCGTTCTTCGCCCTGATCGGAGTGGGCTACCTGGCAGGCCGCACCCGGTTCTTCTCCGAGGAAGCGACAGCCTATCTTACCCGCTTTGTCTTCTACTTCGCACTTTCGGCGATGCTCTTCGGCTTTGCTGCCAATCTGGACGTCGCGGCGATCTTCAACTGGCCCTTCGTCTTCGCCTACCTGTCTGGGACCGGGGCGATCTGGCTGGTGGTGGCAACCGCGGCCATCCTGCGGCGCACAAGTCGCGAAGAGGCGGTGTTCGAAGCCCACACAGGGGTGATCGGGAACGTCGGCTTCCTTGGCATCCCGATGTTGTCTTTGCTGCTGGGGCCGCAGGCGGTGGGGCCGGTGCTGCTGGTCCTTGCGGTCGATCTGATCGTGTTCTCGTCGATCCTGACCATGGCGATCACCGGCTTGCGTGCGGGCCGGGTCAGTGCGCAGACCTTTGGCATCCTCGCGGTCGGACTGGTGAAGAACCCGATGATCGTGTCGGTGGTGCTTGGCATTCTGTGGGGCGCGACCGGGCTTGATCTGCCCGGCCCTGTGGCCGAGTTCATGACACTGCTCGGCGCGGCGGCAACGCCCTGCGCATTGTT
>JANMGI010000482.1:0-1960 GCA_031374565.1 Paracoccaceae bacterium
CAGACACTGGCGGACGCGGCGGGCTGCGGTAGAATGCACTTGCCAAGGACAGGACCTGATGAGCCGCAAGCCGCTTCCATCGCCCAGTGCCAATCACCGGATGCGGGGGTTCGAGCCCGCCTTCGGGCTGATGAAGGATGCCGTCCGCACCGCCGGGGAATCGCGGGGCTTTGCCGTAGCGCGTCTTCTGACCCATTGGGCCGAGGTCGTGGGCGAGGACATGGCGCGGAAGACCCGGCCGGTGAAGATCGGCTACGGCAAGGGCGGAATGGGCGCGACCCTGACACTGCTGGTCAAGGCGGCTGAGGCACCAATGGTGCAGATGGCGCTGCCGCAGCTGAAAGACCGGGTCAATGCTGTCTACGGTTACGCCGCCGTCAGCCATATTCACCTGACCCAGACCGCTGCCACCGGCTTTGCCGAAGGCCAGGCCGAGTTCACCCCGGCCCCCAAAGCCGCAAAGCAACCCGACCCGGTCCTGACCGCCAAGGCAGAAGCCGTGGCAAAGGACGTGACCGACCCGTCTTTGCGCCTTGCGCTTGAACAACTGGCACAAAATATCTTAACTCGCTCCCGACCCTGATGGACGGGATGGAAAAGGACGCCGACCGATGATCAAACTGAACCGCCGGGCGATGATCGCCCTTGCCGCTGCCGCCACTGCGGCAATGACCCCGGCTTTGGCGCAGGAAACCACGACTGCGACTTCGGCAGGCAAAGGGCCGGGCGATTTCTCGCTGGGCTCGCCCGATGCCAAGATCAAGATGGTGGAATACGCCAGCTTCACCTGCCCGCACTGCGCGCATTTCCACGAAACGGTCTTCGGCCAGCTGAAGAAGGACTACATCGACACCGGCAAGGTCCACTTCACGCTGCGTGAGGTCTACTTTGACCGCTACGGCCTGTGGGGCGCGCTGATCGCCCGCTGCGGCGGCGAGATGAAGTATTTCGGCATCCACGACATGCTGTTCGCCAAACAGACCGAATGGGCGGCGTCAGAAGACCCGGCTCAGGTGGTCGAGAACCTGAAGACCATCGGACGGGCCGCAGGCCTGGACGATGCGGCGATGGACGCCTGCATGAACGATACCAAGAATGCCGAAGCGCTGATCAAGCAGTTCCAGACCAACTTCGAAGCCGACGGGGTCGAGGGCACGCCGACTATCTTCATCAACGGCACCAAGTATTCGAACATGTCCTACGACGAGCTGAAGCCGATTCTTGACGCCGAACTGGCGAAGTAATGGCTGCACCGCTGGACGGCATCCGCGTCATCGAACTGGCGCGGATTCTGGCTGGCCCCTGGGCCGGGCAGACCCTGGCCGACCTGGGCGCGGATGTGATCAAGGTCGAGGCCCCGGAAGGCGACGATACCCGCCGCTGGGGCCCTCCGTTCATCGAACGTGGCGGAGAAAAGACTGCCGCATATTTCCACGCGGCGAACCGGGGAAAGCGGTCGATCACCTGTGATTTCCGCACGACGGAAGGGCAAGAGATCGTCCGCAAGCTGGTCGCCGATGCGGATGTGGTGATCGAGAATTTCAAGTTCGGCGGTCTGGCGAAATATGGCCTCGACTGGCCATCCTTGCGGCAGGTGAACCCCAAGCTGATCTACTGTTCCATCACCGGCTTCGGGCAGGACGGGCCTTACGCGCACCGGGCGGGGTATGATTTCATCATTCAGGGCATGTCGGGGCTGATGAGCGTGACCGGCGCACCGGATGGCCAGCCGCAGAAAGTTGGCGTTGCCGTCACCGACATTTTCACTGGAGTTTATGCGGCCACGGCGATCCTTGCGGCGCTGGTCCAGCGGGGCCGCACGGGTGAGGGCCAGCAGATCGACATGGCTTTGCTTGATGTGGCGACCAGCATCATGGCCAATCAGGCGATGAACTATCTTGTTTCCGGGAAGGCTCCGGGCCTGATGGGCAACGCGCATCCGAATCTGGCGCCCTACGCG
>JANMGI010000486.1:0-1575 GCA_031374565.1 Paracoccaceae bacterium
GTCGACTTCAACCGCACCGGCGTCGCGCTGATGGAGATCGTCTCGCGCCCCGACATCCGGGGGCCCGAGGAAGCCGCGGCGTATGTGACCAAGCTGCGCCAGATACTGCGCTACCTTGGCACCTGCGACGGCAACATGCAGAACGGCAACCTGCGCGCCGACGTAAACGTCTCGGTCTGCCGCCCCGGCCAGTATGAGAAATATCAGGCAACGCAACACTTTGCGCACCTTGGCACGCGCTGCGAAATCAAGAACATGAACTCCATGCGGTTCATCCAGCTTGCCATTGACTATGAGGCCCGCCGCCAGATCGCCATCATTGAAGATGGTGGCAAGATCATGCAGGAAACCCGGCTCTACGACCCGGACAAGAACGAAACCCGGTCGATGCGGTCCAAGGAAGAAGCCCACGACTACCGCTACTTCCCCGACCCAGACCTTCTCCCGCTGGAGATTGAACAAGCTTGGGTTGATGACATCGCCGCCACCATGCCGGAACTGCCCGATGCTAAGAAAGCCCGCTTCATGGCCGACTATGGTTTGACCGACTATGACGCGAACGTGCTGACCGCCGAACTGGAATCGGCCCGCTATTTCGACGACGTCGCCAAGGGCCGCGACGGCAAGACGGCAGCGAACTGGGTCATCAACGAGCTTTTCGGCCGCCTGAAGAAGGAGGGCCACGAGATCACTGCAAGCCCGGTTTCCACAGCGCAACTCGGCGGGATCATCGACCTGATCGCAGCGGGCACGATCAGCGGCAAAATGGCCAAGGACCTGTTCGAGATCGTCTACACCGAAGGCGGCGACCCTGCGGCCATTGCTGAAGCTCGCGGCATGAAACAGGTCACTGACACGGGTGCCATCGAGAAAGCGGTTGACGAAATCATTGCCGCCAACCCCGAGCAGGTGGAAAAAGCCAAGGCAAATCCAAAGCTTGCCGGCTGGTTTGTGGGCCAGGTGATCAAGGCCACCGGTGGCAAGGCAAACCCCGCGACGGTCAACGCGCTGGTCGCGGCGAAGCTGGGGCTCTGACACCCCGGCTGTTGCCGGACAGGCGCGGTCTTGCCGGAAAAGCTTTCAGTGATTTGCGGTTAGCCGCGGAATCTTCTATGCCTGCGCCAAACAATGCGAAAGCAATCCGATGCAGCGTTTCGAGTTCAAAGTCATTCCGGCCCCCACGCGGGGTGAAAAAGCGCGGGGGGTGAAAACCACTGAAGAGCGGTTTGCACTGGCCCTGACGACGCTGATGAACCAGATGGGAGCGGCGGGTTGGGACTATGTCCGCGCCGATGCGCTGCCCTGTGAAGAACGGGTTGGCTTCACTGGAACAAAGACGACTTTCCAGAACGTGCTGGTGTTCCGCCGGGTCATTGAAAGCTTGTCCGCGGACCTTCCCGTTGCACGGTTACTGCTGCAAGAACCCCTTGTGACCACCCCACGCCTTGGTCCGGCCGACACGCCCGTCCCCGGAAATGCGCCCGCCATCGGTCCCGCGAAATCCGGTCTCGCGGCTGAGTGATCAGCCCGCGGCCTTCACGGCAAGCGGCAGGGTTTGTTCAAGGATATCAAGCG
>JANMGI010000590.1:0-2932 GCA_031374565.1 Paracoccaceae bacterium
TGCCAGCGCACACGCGAAGGCCGTATCACCGTCGGCGCACGGGGGGTGCCGTATCGCTTCGCCTCCAGCCTGGACATGAACGGCACGCCGGACCCCGAAACCATCCGCAGACTGACCGCAATCCTGCACCGCCATTTCCCATCAGCCAAAGGGGCGAAGATCGACCACGCCTGGTGCGGCGTTCTGGGCGTCCCGCGCGACTGGTGCGCGACCGTGGGGCTGGACCCTCTCACCGGCATCGGCTGGGCTGGTGGCTATGTCGGGGTCGGGGTGTCGACCTCGAACCTTGCGGGCCGCACGCTGGCCGACCTGGCGCTTGGCCGCGACACCGACCTTGCCCATCTGCCATGGGTCAATCGCAAGGTCCGGCAGTGGGAGCCTGAGCCGGTTCGCTGGCTGGGCGTCCACGGCATGTACGCGCTTCTGAACGCCGCCGACCGGCGCGAGGACCGGCCCGGCGCGGGTCCGTCGAAACTGGCCAGCGTGGGAAATTGGCTGACCGGGCGGGGTTAGGCCGCAGGAACCTGTTGCCGCGCGAGATGGGCCGTGCCAAAAACGCCGCAATCGGGAGGATACCATGCCATTTCACCGCCGTCAGGTTCTTGGATTTACGCTTGCCGCGCCGTTCGCGCTGACCTTGGGACCCGCCCACGCCGCGGGCCGCGCCGATGTTTCGCGGCAGGTGCTTCTGACCTGGCACAAGCTGATCCTTGAGCTGGTCCGTCACACGGCCACCTACATGCCCCCCGTCGCCGCGCGCGGCTTTGGCTACATCGGCGTCACCGCGCATGAGGCTTTGGCCACGGGCAACCTGACGCTTCGCAGTCTTGCGGGCCAGTTGACCGACCTTTCCTCCCTGCCCCCGCGCGGCGAGGGTGAGTTCGACGAAGCCTGCGTGCTGCACGCAGCACTGGAAACGGCGGTCCTGAAGCTGTTTGAAAATACCGGACCCTCTGGCCAGCGCGCGATGCAGAAGATGACCGAAATCATGGGGAAGACCGCCAGCGAAGGCATGGCCGCCGAGGTGATCGATCGCAGCGTCGCGCATGGCAAGGCCGTGGCCGACCATATCCTTGCCTGGGCTGCCACTGACGGCGGCGCGGTGGTCGACAACATGGGCTTCCCGCGCGACTACACGCCGGGACCCCGCCCGCAGGACTGGGTGCCGACCAGTGCCATCCGCATGCAACAGGCCCCCCTCCTGCCCGCCTGGGGCAAAAACCGGCCCTTCGCGATGCCGGACACCGTGGCGCTGGATGCTCCACCGCCGCCCGACTACAGCGAAGCGCCAGACTCGGCCTTCTACGGCTTTGCCACAGAGGTCGCCGAAACCGGAAAGGCCCTGACGGACGAGCAGAAGCTGATCGCCCGTTTCTGGTCGGATGATGCGATGCTCACCCCCACACCGGCCGGCCACTGGATTTCCATCGTCATGCAGATCGCCGAGCGCGACGCGATGCCGGTGGAAGTGATCGCCCCAACGCTGGCAAAGCTTGGCGTGGCGCAGGCAGATGCGTTCATTTCCTGCTGGTCGACCAAGTTCAAATACAACCTTCTGCGCCCGGTGACCTACATCAAGCGCCACATCGACAAGGCATGGGAGCCGCTTTTGACCACCCCGCCCTTCCCGGAATACACCTCGGGCCATTCCTGCCAGTCTGGAGCAGCCTCGACCGTTCTGACAGCGGTGTTTGGCAATGATTTTGCCTTCGATGACGCCACCCACAAGGACGAAGGCCTGCCGGTCCGCAGCTTTGCGTCCTTCGAGGCGGCGGCGGAAGAGGCTGCAATTTCAAGGATGTATGGCGGTATCCACTACCGGTTTGGCAATGAAGCCGGATTGGCACAAGGCCGTGCCGTGGGTGCTTTTGCCGCGGCGCTGAGGACCGAAGCCTGATGCGCGCGCTGGTCCTCAGCCTGGCCCTTGCGGCCCCCCTGCACGCCGAGCCGGTCGTGCCAGTGTTCACCGACGAGACAAAGACCGCCGGTCTTTCCACAACCTACGACGGCGAATGGGAATACATGGTGGGCGGCGGGGTCGCCACCTTCGACTGTTCCGGTGACGGGTTTGCCGAGGTCTTCCTGTCGGGCGGTGCCGGGCCCTCGGCGCTGTATCTGAACCGCAGCGCACAAGGCGGGGAACTGGCGTTCGAGAAAACGGACGCCGTGACAATGGACGCGGTGTTGGGGGCTTATCCGCTGGACATCGACAGCGATGGGGAGATGGACCTCGTGGTGCTGCGGCAAGGTGAAAACAAGGTCCTGAAGGGTCTTGGGCAATGCAAGTTCGAGGAAGCCAATGAGGCCTGGGGCTTTGACGGCGGCGACGCCTGGTCCACAGCCTTTGCCGCGATCTGGGAGAAGGGTCAGACCTGGCCGACCCTTGCCATCGGCAACTACATCGACGCCAAGGAAGAGGCTTTCCCCTGGGGCTCCTGCACGGACAACTGGCTTCACCGCCCGGCGGGAAGCCGCTTTGCTGCACCGATCCCGCTGACCCCGTCCTTCTGCGCGCTGTCGATGATCTTCACCGACTGGAACCGCTCTGGCCTACCCAGCCTGCGGGTGTCGAACGACCGGGAATACTACAAGGGCGGCCAGGAGCAGCTTTGGCATCTGGAGCCAGGCCAGCCCCCCCGGCTTTTCACCGATAAGGATGACGGCTGGAAACGCCTGCGGATCTGGGGAATGGGAATCGCGTCGGCGGACGTGAACCTTGACGGCTATCCCGACTTTTATCTGACCTCGATGGCCGACAACAAGCTGCAGGTCCTGAAGGACACAGCCAGCGGCAAGCCCGATTATGCCGACATCGCCCTGAAGTCGGGGATCACCGCGCACAGGCCCTATACCGGGGGCGACCAGCACCCCTCGACCGCTTGGCACGCGCAATTCGCCGATGTGAACAACGACGGGGTGCAGGACCTGTTCG
>JANMGI010000606.1:0-3749 GCA_031374565.1 Paracoccaceae bacterium
GCTGGCGCTGGGAAAGATGGTGGCCGAAGTTTTCCGCTGGTGGGGAGTGCTGGTTGTATTTTTGGGGTCCGCTGCCGTCGGGGGCGCGGCCTATGGCTTGCTGGTGCCGGGGCTGAAAGCCCAGTTGATCGGGGCCTATCCTGCGGTCTACGGGCTGATCGGGGCCTTCACCTTCCTGATCTGGACCCGCCTCGCGCTGGTCGGGGCAAACCGCTACCGGGCGTTCAGCCTGATCGGGATGCTCTTGGCCGTGCAGCTGATCTTTGGTCTCTTGTTTGGCGGCAACTGGGACTGGGTGGCCGAGATCACGGGCTTCGCGACCGGGTTCCTTTTGTCCTTTGTCGTCAGCCCCGGCGGGTTCCGGCGGGTGGTCGAGATGGTCCGTCAGCGCTGACGCCGCAGGGCCTTCAGGTCAGACAGGCGGACGGCCTTCAGCGCGAAGGCGGCAAGGGCGTAGCTGACCATGCCAAGCGCGACCAACAGGACAAGAGCAAGGATGCGGTAGGCTTTCTGCTCCAGCATCGGCTCCAGTAGCGCCCACCCGCCCCAAAGTGCGGCACCCATCAGGGCAGATGCCACGCAGATGCGCCAGAAACGGGACAGGAAGCGGGGATCGAAGCGGGCCTCCTCGCCCAGCCGACGCGCGCCCCACCAAAGCTGGCCGACCATGATCCAGGCCGACACGGTAGTGGCCCAGGCGGCGGCAGAGAAGCCGATCCAGGGCATCAGGCCGAAGGCAAGTGCTGCATTGATCGCCATCGACCAGAGCGCGTAGCGGAACGGGCTGCGGGTGTCTTCACGGGCGTAGAACAGGGGTTGCAGGGCCTTTTGCAGCACGAAGGCGGGAAGGCCCAGACCGTAGATCGCCAGCGCGAGGGCGGTCGCGGCAGTATCATCGGGTCCGAAGGCCCCGCGCTGATACAGGACTTCGGTGATCGGCAGCGCGATAATGACAAGCGCCACGGCAGCAGGAAGGGTCAGAAGAAGCGCGAATTCTGTGCCGCGATTGAACGCCTCACGCCCGCCCGCGCTGTCCCCGGCTTGCAGGCGGCGGGACAGTTCGGGCAAAAGGACGGTGCCAACGGCGATGGCAACCACGCCCAGCGGCAGTTGATAAAGCCGGTCGGCGTAGACGAGCCAGGAGATCGCGCCCTCGGTCCCCGAGGCGACCTGACGCGAGACAAGAAGGTTGATCTGAACCACCCCGCCGACCAGAAGCGCCGGCCCCATGTTGACCATCAGGCGTTTGAAATCCGGCGTCAGGCGGGGCAGTTGCAAGCGCGGGATGAACCCGATCCGGCGGGCGGCATACATCGTCCAGCCCAGTTGCAGGATGCCGGTTACCGGTGTGGTCCAGGCCAATGTGGTGCCCATGTCCCAGCCCATCCGGTTGGCCAGAAACATTGCGGCGATGAAGACAAGGTTCATCAGGACAGGCACCGCTCCGGCCTCGGCAAAGTGGTCGTGGGCGTTGAGGATGCCGGAGAGGAGCGCAAAGAGCGAGATGAAGCCGATGTAGGCGAAGGTGATCCGCCCGAAGTCGACGGCCATGTCGAAGCGCCCGTCGCCGACAAAGCCTGCGGCCATTGCCCAGACCAGAAGCGGCATGGCGAGGGTGCCAATCAGGGTGAAGATCAGCAGGAAAGCCGTCAGGCCGGAAAATGCGTTCTGGGCGAACCCCTCGGCGTCTTCGCCACCCTCCAGCTTCTTGGAATACAAGGGCACAAAGGCCTGATTGAACGCGCCTTCGGCGAAGAAGCGGCGGAACATGTTGGGTAGACTGAAGGCCACGTTGAACGCGTCGGCCACCGGCCCTGCGCCCAGATAAGCGGCCATCATCAGCTCACGCACCAGCCCCGCCCCGCGTGACACAAGCGTCCAGCCGCCCAGCGTCACGATGTTGCGGATCATTCCGCGAGAGCCGCTCATGCGCTGGCCCTTTCGGCGCCTTCTGCGATGGCCTGCCGCAGCTTTTTCTCCAACGCTTCCTGCCGGTGCTTCTGGTGCAGCTTAAGCCCGAACATGTCCTTGACGTAGAAGGTATCCACGACCTGCGCGCCATAGGTCGCGATCACGGCGCTGGCGATGTAGATGTTGTTGACGGCCAGCGTCCGGGTCAGGTCAAAGAGAAGGCCCGGACGATCGCGGGTGTCAACCTCGATGATCGTGTAGATCTCTGACCCTTCGTTGTCGAACATGATGTGGGTCGGGAAACGGAACTCACGCTCGCGCTTCTTGATCTTGTCGCGATCTTTCAGCGCGTCGCGCGCCACGACTTCACCCTTCAGGGTCTTGTCGATCATCCCCCGCAGGCGGGGCAGGCGGGCAACCTCATAGGGGTGGCCTTCGATGTCCTGAACCCAGAACACGGCAGTGGCATAGCCGTCCTTCGAGGTATAGGTCCGCGCATCCACCACATTGGCCCCGACCAGCGCCAAGGCCCCGGCCAGACGGCTGAAGATGCCGGGGTGGTCGTGCAAAGCAAAACAGGCGCGGGTCGCGTCGCGGTCGGGGTCCGGGTGCAGGTCGATGCGGATTTCATCGTCGCCAAGGTCTTGCAGGAGCCTTGCGAAAACCTCATGCGTATCGGTAGAAAGCCCCTGCCAGTACGGCGCGTAATGGCGTGTGGTTTCGTGGTCGAGCGCAGCCTTCTCCCAGCCCTCCAGACGCTTGCGGAGCGCGCTCTGGGCCTCGTCCTTCCGGTTCTCGCGGTTCAGCGTCTCAAGCCCGCCTTCCAGCGCCTCGGCAGTCTGCTTGTAAAGCTGCCGCAGCAGCATGGCCTTCCAGTTGTTCCACGTCCCTGGCCCCACGCCCCGGATGTCGCAAACCGTCAGCACCGTCAGCAAATCCAGCCTCTTGCGGGTCTTCACCGCCTTGGCAAAGTCCCGCACGGTGCGCGGGTCGCCGATGTCACGCTTCTGCGCCATGTCGGACATGAGCAGGTGGTACCGCACCAGCCATTCCACCGTCTCCCATTCCTCGGCCTCCAGCCCCAGCCGGGGAGCGATCCGCCGGGCCAGCTGCGCGCCAAGGATGGAGTGGTCCTCGGGCCGACCCTTGCCGATGTCGTGAAGCAGCAGCGCCACATACAGGACCTTGCGGTTCACCCCGGCTTTCAGGATGCCAGAGGCAACCGGAAGCTCTTCCACAAGCTCGCCGCGTTCGATCTGGGCAAGACAGCTGATCGTCTGGATGATGTGCTCGTCGACCGTGTAGTGGTGGTAGACGTTGAACTGCATCATCGCGACTATGGCTTCGAATTCAGGGATGAAGGCGGCCAGCACGCCAAGCTCGTTCATCCGCCGCAAGCTGCGTTCCGGGTTCCCGTGCATCAGCAGCAGGTCCAGGAAGATGCGCTGCGACTCGGGATCGTCACGCATGTCGTCGTCGATCAGGTCAAGGTTCTGCGTTACGATCCGCATGACGTTGGGATGCAGAAGATACCTTGTCCGCAAAGCCTCTTCGAACACGCGCAGAAGGTTGAGTTTGTCCTTGAGGAAATCCTTCGGGTCCTTCACATCGATCCGGCCCTGCACCAGCGTGTAACCCGACTTGACCCGCTTGGTCATCTTGAAGATGCCGAACAGGCTTGCCTCGCGCTTGGCGTGGCGGGCTTCAAGTTCGGTCAGGAAGATGCGGGTCAGTTCACCCACGCGGGTGGCAAGGCGGAAATAGTCCTGCATGAAATGCTCGACCGCGCGGCGGCCGGCGGTATCGCGATAGTCCATCCGTGCTGCCACTTCGACTTG
>JANMGI010000268.1:0-6364 GCA_031374565.1 Paracoccaceae bacterium
CAGCCGCCCTTCGTCCATCAGACGACGCGTCGCCTCCAAGTCGGAGGGCTGCCATTCGGCCGCAATGCGCAGGCGAAGCTCTTTCATGAAAGCGGGCGGGAAGGCGAAACTGATCGGCGCGGTGTAAAAGCCGCAAAGCACGACCTCACCACCCTTCGCCAACCGGGGGATCAGTGTATCCAGCAGGCCGGAAGCACCCGACGCGTCAAAGATCACCCGGTAATCGCGGCGCGGATCGGCGTCGGGGGACAGAACCTCATAGCCTTCGGCACCTTGATGCCGGCCCTCGTCGATTTCCCAAACTGTGGGGGCCGCGCCCATCGCTACAGCGATCCGGGCCAGAAGTCGCCCCAGCGTACCGTGTCCGATGATCAGGTCCGGCAGCGCGCCACCAGTCAGTGCATGAAAGGCCGTCGCGGCCAGCGCCAGCAGCGCTCCGCGTTCGCCATGTGCGGCATCAAGCCGGGCCACCCGCGCCGAAGGCGTCACCAGCAGGTTTGAGGCCCCACCGAACAGCCCGCGCACGCCATCCTGAAAACAGTTCGCGCCCGGCACGAAGACGTGGTCACCGGCACGAAGTCCGGTCTCGCCGCAGGTCTCCACCACTTCGCCAAAGCTCTCATAGCCCGGCACCAGCGGATAGCCCATCCCCGGAAAGGGCGGCATCGTGCCTAGCCAGAACAGCTTTTCCGTGCCCGTGGAAATGCCGGAATGCCGTACCTTGACCACCACATCCCCCGGCATCGGAGCCTTCAGGCCGACCGCACCCAGCGTCAGGGATTGGGGACCAGAGAGGATGACAGCATGGGTATCCACGTACTTGAAGCTTTCCTGAATCGGCACAGTCTTTGCGCTGAGTGTCAGTCTAGCCTTACAGTTTGGGATGTCAAACTAATTGGACACTTTTCTGTGTGGGCCAGATACAAAGACAAAGCGGGTCAGTGTCAGGGCTTCACTGCGGTGACGGCAGAAGTCACGAACGGACGGTCTCCGGCCCGTATCCGCAGGCCCTGAAACCCCGCCGCGCGCAGCACATCGGCAATTTCGGTGGCTGACCGTGTGCGACCAGTGCGCATCGCAAGCGTGTAGATCGCGAAGTAGACATCCGTCGCCGAATCGGGCCTGTCGCCCCCCGACATCGGTTCGGAAACCAGAATCATCCCCCCCGATGGCAGGGCGTTGAAAACCTTCCCGACCAAAGCTTGGACGCTGAGGTCGGAGTGGTCGTAAAGCACTCGGATCAGGCTAATCGTATCCGCCCCCACCGGGAAGGAATCGGCCCGGAAGTCCCCCGGGCACAGCGTCAGGCGGTCGCGAAGGGCCGTGGGCACCGAGGCAAGGACAGCAGGCATGTCGAACAACGACAGCCGAAGCCCCGGATGCACTTTGCCAACTTCGGCCAGAAAGGCCCCTGTCCCTCCACCCACATCCAGCAGGTGCTTGCGTGCCGACAGGTCCGCCAGCCGCAGCGTGTCTTCGGCTACCAGCACCTGGCTTTCTGCCATCAACCGGCTGTAACGCGCCGCAAGCCCTGCGTCCTCTTGCGCGAGCGGGCCGAAGACATAGGGCCAGAACCCGGCCAACTCGGTCTCGGTCTGGCCGCGAAAGAAGGCCAGTGGGTCAGACAGGTCGCGATAAAGGACGTGGTGGTGCCGCACCATCGGCTCCAACCCCGGAACGGTCAGAAATGCCGCCCCGCGCGGGGACAGGTGCCAGTTGCCCTTGCGGTCCATCGACAGCAACTTCAGCGCCGCCCCTGCCTTCAGCAGCACGGTCAGCGGTGCGGGCGGAATGGCACAGTGGCCCGACAGATCATCAGTCGTCATCGGGCCCAAGGCGAGGACATGCAACACCCGCCCCTCGACCAGCGCGACCAAGGCTTGGCTCTGGACAAAGCCAGAGACGATTGAGAACAGCTCCGCCCCTTCGCGCCGGACAAACCCGCGCAGGCCGGGCAGACGCGCCGCAAGCCTATGAAATCGCGGTGACATTGCCAGTCGGGTCAGAAACCCCTGCGCCTCGGGCCGCGCGGGTGGCGGACGAGGCTCGGCGTTCATCTGGCCGCAGTCTCGGGCATGACTGTCATCTTGCGGGCATAGGCAGTGACCAGATTGGCCAGCATCGCCTCACCCGGGCAGGACGGGATCGACGCAATCGCCCCGCCCAGAATATCCTTCATATGCGCAATCGCGCCGTCTACGCCCATGCTTGCCACCGCATTCGGCCGCAGATGTGCTGCGTCCTGCCCGGCAGGCTTCCCGGTCTGGTCCGACGTCAGAAGCGCATCCTTCAGATCATCCGCGACCTGGAACGCAGCGCCGATCCGGTCGCCCAGATCGGCCCATGGCTCGGCCTCCTGCCCTGCTGCCAGGGCACCCATCTGGGTCGCCGCGACGAACAAGGCCGCCGTCTTCGCCCGGTGGTAGGCCAGAAGATCAACCTTGGGCTCGCTCTCCCACGCCTGCCCCGCGCAGATCCCGAAGGGCGCACCTGTGTGCCGTGCCAAGGTGCCGGTCAATGCCAGCGCCCGGTGCGGGGCAAGCTGCCCGGCCTGCGCCAGCACCTCGAAGGCCAGGACGATCAAGCTGTCGCCCGCCAGCACCGCCAGAGGTTCGCTGAAGGCGCGGTGCAGGGTCGGCTTGCCCCGGCGCAGATCGGCGTCGTCAAAGGCGGGCAGATCATCGTGCACCAGACTGGCGCAATGGATCAGCTCCAGCGCCACGGCAGCCGAGGTGCTGATCTCGGGCCGATCATCGCCGCAGGCCGCAGCCACTGCCAGAAGAATTGTCGGACGAATCCGCGCACCGCCGGGGAACACCCCATACGGAATGGCCGCCGAAAGCCGGGGCGGAGCGTCCTTGCGGTTCAAGGGAACTAGAGCTGCGGTCAAAGCCTGCTCTATGCGGTCAGCGAACGGCACGTGCGACACTCCTTCGCGTCCGGGATGTTGATTCAGTTTGGCATCGCCGCTGCCATGTGTAAATCTGAATTTACACTTCGGTGTCAAATTGCGTTGACAAGGGGCCACCACCGGATGCCGACCACGACCAGCACAGGCCAGCCCCGCGCAGTGGTGATCGGCGCCGGGATGGGGGGCCTTGCCGCCGCGATAAGACTGGCCGCCGGGGGGTGTCGGGTCACGGTGGTCGAAGCCGCCGAAGATCCGGGCGGCAAGGCCCGCGCCCGGATGACCGCCGCAGGACCTGCCGCGATGGGCCCCACCGTCCTGACCCTGAAACCCGAAGTCGACGCGCTTTTTGCTCTGGCAGGCACCACAACCGAAGCCGAGGTTTCGCTCCTTCGCCTGCCCCGCCTTGCCCGCCACTGGTGGCCCGGTTCTGGCCCCCTTGACCTTTACCCCGACCGCGAGGCCAACATAGACGCCATCCGCGCCTTTGCCGGGGCAAATGAGGCCAAAGGTTTCGCCCGCTTCGACTCCCGCGCCCACGCCTTGTATGCAGCCTTCGAACACCCCGTGATGCGCGCGCCGAAGCCCGATCTCGCCGTCATCGCCCGCACGACCCTGCGCCAGCCGAAACTCTGGCCCGCCCTTCTGCCCGGCGTGACCCTCGACCTCTGGCTCAAGCAGTTCTTCCGCGACCCGCGCCTGCGTCAGCTTTTTGGCCGTTATGCCACTTATGTCGGCGGACGCCCCGCCCATTCCCCTGCCGTCCTGGCCCTTGTTTGGCAGGCCGAAGCCCAAGGCGTCTGGGCCGTGCAGGACGGCATCCAGGCCCTCGCCGCCGCCCTCGCCCGCGCTGCCGAATGCCTCGGCGTCCGTTTCCACTACGCCACCAAGGCCAGCCGCATCACCCGCCAGTCCGGTCGCGTCAGCCAGGTCGAGACCGATCAGGGCCATCACCCGGCAGACATCGTCATCTTCAACGGCGACCCCCGCGCCCTGACCGACGGCCACCTGGGCGAGGCCGCGCAGACCGCCTTGAAGCCCCCCGGCAAACCCAGCCTGTCCGCCTTGGTCTGGTCCTTCGCCGCCACGCCAACGGGTCCCCGCGCCGCCGACCTGATCCACCACAACCTTTTCTTCACTGCCGACCCTGCCACCGAATTCGGGCCCATCGGTCAGGGCAGGATGCCGCAGTCTCCCACGCTCTACCTCAACGCTCAGGACCGTGAGCTTGGCCCCACCCCGGCCCCAACCCCGGCCTTGGAACGGTTCCAGATCATCATGAACGCGCCCGCCAACCGGCCCGACCAACCCGACGAGGACAGCACATGTCACGACCGCACCTTCCAGCCCTTGGCGCAGATGGACCTGACCTTCTCGCCCCCGCCGGGAGCCGAAGCTTTGACCCGACCGAAGGACTTGGCGGCTCGCTTCCCGGCCTCACTGGGCTCGATATACGGAGCCTCGCCCGAGGGGGCGATGGCGGCGTTCCAGCGTCCGGTGGCGCGGACCAGCCTGCCGGGGCTTTACCTGGCGGGGGGCGGAGTGCATCCGGGGGCGGGGGTGCCGATGGCTCTCCTCTCCGGCAAGCAGGCCGCCTTACAGGCGCTGACGGACCTGACTTCAGCCTCGACGTCGCCCCGGACGGCTATGCCTGGTGGTATGTCGACGGGATCTCTGACGACGGGACAAAAGCCGTCTCGCTGATCGCCTTCATCGGCTCGGTCTTCTCGCCGTGGTATGGCTGGTCCGGCAGGCGTGAGCCGCAGAACCACTGCTGCCTGAACGTGGTGACCTCCGGCCTCAACGGTCGCTTCACCATGACTGACCGGGGCAGGCAAGCCCTGAAACAAGCGCCCGAAAGGCTGGACATCGGCCCCTCCTCCGTCACCTGGACCGGGAAAGAGCTGGTGATAGAGGTCAACGAATGGGGCGCCCCGCCGATGATCACACCCGTCAGGGGTCGCGTCGTCCTGACGCCCCGGGCCGTTACACAGACCGAAGTGCTCCTCACCCCCGACGGCGCCCATCTCTGGCGCCCTTTCGCGCCCATCGCCGATATCGAGGTGCAACTGACCCAAGGCCACAGCTGGCGCGGCCATGGCTATTTCGACGCCAACTTCGGAACGCGCGCGCTGGAGGCCGACTTTGCCTTCTGGACCTGGGGTCGCTACCCGCTGAAGGACCGCGCGATGTGCTTTTATGACGCCGAGTTGCGTGACGGCATGCACTTCGACCTTGCGGTGGAAATCTCGCCCGAGGGCCACGTGCGCGAAACCACCGCGCCCCCCCGCACCCGCTTTGCCCGCAACCCCTGGGCCGTCCGCCGCGAAACCCGCGCCGATCCCGGCACCATACCACGCCCGCACCTTTCCTTGCTGGAAGCCCCGTTCTACTCGCGCGCTCTGGTCGAAACGCACATCGAGGGCGAGCGGACCATAGGGATGCACGAGGCGCTCGACCTCACCCGTTTCCGCCAGCCGCTTCTGAAACCAATGCTCGCCGTCCGCGTCCCCCGACGCGCGCGCTGGCCTTAGGCCTTCAACGAAGCCGTGTCTGGATTAAGGCTCATCACCGAGTAATTCAGTGCCCCGGCAATGGTAACCCAGGTCAGATAGGGCAAGAACAACAGTCCCGCCACCCAGTCCACCCGCCAGAACGCTACCGTGGTTGCCGCCACCGCCAGCCACAACAGCGACAGCACCAGCATGCCGCCCCGCAACCGCCTTAAGCCAAAGAAAATCGGGGTCCATAGGCAATTCAGCCCCAACTGCAAAGCATAAAGCGCAAGTGCCACGCCCACCGCAGCACTGACGCCCGATTGCCGCGCCACCCGCTCGGCGGCCAGCGCCATGCAGATGTAAAGCGTTGTCCATGCGACTGGGAACAGCCAGTTCGGCGGGGTCCAGCCGGGTTTCTTCAGGTCGTCATACCACTCGCCGGGCGAAAACATCGCGCCGGTGGCCGCGGCAGGCCCGCAGGCCAGAAGGAAGATGAAGAATACCCAGATATCCATGACGCCGTTCCATAGGGGGTTGCGCCGGAAAACGCCAGCGCGCGCGCAATGGTTCCTTCGGTCCGGGTTCCCTATCCCGCCGCACCGCGCCGGTCGTGCGCTTCCAGATGCGCAAGGATGGCAAGCAGTGTCTCGGACCGTTGCGGTCGCGCCGACCTTTGCCCGGCGGCTTCGATCAGAAACGCCACCTCGGGCACCGGACGCGCGTGCAGCTGCGCCGGACGCGGCATCGTATGGGTCAACCCCGCCGAAACCACGGCCCTGCCGATCAGCGCCAGCTTCTGCCCCCGGCTGGTCCGCGCCCGCTGCGTCACGCTGTCATGCCCGGCCCGCGCGACCTGTGCGCCAATCGCCCCATAGATGTGCCGCGCCGCCGCAATGCCGATCCGGCAATCCGATGGCAGACTGAAAATCCCCGCGCTTGAGCGGCGGTAAAGGTCGTC
>JANMGI010000632.1:0-5184 GCA_031374565.1 Paracoccaceae bacterium
CACCCCATCGACGGCGTTTTCGCCAAATATCCCAGCCTTGGCCGCGGCATAGCCAAAACCGATGATCAGGAAGACCGGCAGGATGACATCGAGAAGCGCGCTCACTTCGGCTGATGACCGGGGGTTTCACACCCCCGGACCCCCGTGGAGTATTTCCGAAAAGAGCAAGGGGCTGGGTCAGGCCTGTGAGTCATAGGTCACGGTCATGCCGTCAAAGGCCGGGGTGATGTGGCGCGGAAGCTCGGCCTGAAGGGTCTCATAATCGAGATCGATGTGCATGTTGGTGATCACCGCGCGGGCGGGCTTTGCGCGGGCGATCCAGCCCAGCGTCATGTCAAGGTGAGCATGGGTCGGGTGCGGCTTGCGGCGCAGGGCATCGACGATCCAGCAGTCCAGGCCTTCCAGCATGGGCCAGCTTTCCTTTGGGATGTCGACGGCATCGGGCAGGTAGGCGAGGGGGCCGATCCGGAAGCCAAGCGCGTCCATGCTGCCATGATCGGCGCGGAACGGGACAAGCGTGACGGGGCCACCGGCCCCAGGGATGGTGACAGGGCCGTCGATGGTGTGCAGATCGAGGATCGGAGGATAGGGCGAGCCTTCGGGCTGCACGAAAGCATAGCCGAAGCGGGACAAAAGCGCCTCTTGCGTCGGGCCGTCGGCCCAGACCGGCAGTCGCTGGCCCTGGTTGAAGACCACCTGACGCAGGTCGTCGATGCCGTGCATGTGGTCGGCGTGGCTGTGGGTGTAGACGACTGCGTCCAACGCAGCGACGTTCGCGTCCAGAAGCTGTTCGCGCATGTCGGGCGAGGTGTCGATCAGAACGCGCGTGGCGCCCTCGGTCGTCGCGCGGGTGACCAGCATCGAACAGCGACGACGGCGGTTCTTCGGGTTCGCAGGATCACAATCGCCCCAGACGCCGCCAAGGCGAGGAACACCGCCAGAGGAGCCGCAGCCGAGAATGGTGAAGGTCAGCCGGGCCACGTCAGGCGGCCTTCGCGACGCGGGCGGCGCGGGGAAAGAGCCGGTCGAAGTTCGCGGTGGTCCGCGCGGCGAAGTCTTTCAGGCTAAGCCCGAAGACCGGGGCAAGGGCTTTGGCCGTATGGGCGACATAGGCCGGTTCGTTGCGCTTGCCGCGATAGGGCGGGGGGGCGAGGTAGGGGCTGTCGGTTTCCAGGATGAGCCGGTCAAGCGGGGCGCGGGCGAAGATGTCCCGAAGCGCTTGGCTTTTCGGGAAGGCAGCGATGCCGGAGATCGAGAGTGTGAAACCCATTTCCAGCGCGGCCTCAGCCAGCCGGGGGCCGGAGGAGAAGCAGTGCATGACGCAGGAATAGGGTTTGCGGACCATGCCTTCGGCAAGGATCGCCTCCATGTCCGCGTCCGCATCGCGGGCGTGGATGATAAGCGGCAGACCCGTTTCCTGCGCGGCCTCGATGTGGATGCGAAGGCTGGTCTGCTGGATCGCCTTGCTGTCGGCGGTGTAGTGGTAGTCAAGGCCGGTCTCGCCGATCCCGACAAAGCGGGGGTGGCGGGCAAGCGCGACAAGGTCTTCCACGGTCGCCAGAGGTTCCTCATGGGCGCTCATCGGGTGGGTGCCAGCGGCATAGAAGACCTCCGGATGCGCCTCGGCCAGCGCGCGCGCATTGGGTTCGTTCTTCAGCCGAGTGCAGATCGTGACCATCCGGTTCACCCCGGCGGCGCGGGCGCGGGTGATGATCGCCGCGGTCTCGGCGGCAAGATCGGGGAAGTCGAGGTGACAATGGCTGTCGACCAGGTCAAGTTCGGCCAGATCAACGTCAGTCGGGGATGTCATTGGGGCTACCTTTGGGCGAGGAAACCCGCCGTCTCGTCGACCTTCAGGAGCATATCCATCAGAAGTGCAGCCGGGTCAAGATTGACCGCCTTGCCACGACGCGCCCGGGCGGACAGGCTTTGGGCAAGGTCGGCCCAGGACCGGGCAGCGACGGGGTCAGGGGCAAGACGGATCAGAAGCTGGGCTTCGTTCGGCGCGGCTTCGGGCGGGGTGTGGCCGGTCGCGCCGTGCCGGGCGAGGCGGGCGAGGAACATGTCGATCAGGGTGACGATGAGGTCGAAGGTCTCATTGGCACCGCGCGCTCCGGCGATTTCTGCAAGGCTGAGGGCCTGCGGGCGGTCGAGGCGGGGGAGGGTCGCAAAAAGGCGGATGAGGGCGGTGTAAAGTTTCAGCCCGTCAAGGTTGGTCAAGCGGAAGGCCCCGCCGACAGAGCCGCCGGAAAGCTCGGCCAGGGCGGTGCGGTCTTCGGGGGCCACGTCTCCCCCGGCCTGAGTGAGGGCGTCGGCAAGGTCTTGCGGGGCCAGCGGGGTCAGGCGCAGCTCGCGGCAGCGGGAGCGGATGGTAGGCAGAAGCCGGGCGGGCTGGTGGGCGATCAGAAAGAGCGTGACGTTGGCCGGGGGTTCTTCGAGGAGTTTCAGAAGGGCGTTGGCGGCGGCTGGGTTCATCTCGTCAAGGCTGTCGATGATCGCGGTGCGGCGACCGCCGTCGGCGGCGGAGAGGGCGAAGAAGGACTTCATCTTCCGCACCTCGTCGACCGAAATGACCTGACTGAGCGCGGTTTCCTTGTCGTTCGGCCCCCGGCGAAGGAGGAAGTGGCGGGGTTCGGCCAGTTGGAGGAGGCGGCGGGCGACGGGGTTTGCCGGGTCGATGTCCAGGGTCGTCGGCGGGGGGGCGGCAAACATGCCGCCGTCGTCGTCGGGGGTGGCCAGCAGAAACCGGGCCGCGCGCCATGCGAGGGTGGCCTTGCCGACACCCTTGGGGCCGGTCAGCATCCAGGCGTGGTGGAGACGGTGCGCGGCGAAGGCTTGCAGGATCTCGGCCTGCGCCTCGGCATGGCCGAAAAGGGTGCCCGTCTCGCGCGGGTGGGGGGCACCTTCGAGGCGGTCGGGGTCGGGCAGGGGATCGGTCGCGGCCATGTTGAGAGATTGCACGGGGAGGGGGGCGGGGGGAAGGGGGTGTGGAGTGTCCACGGTGGACAGCTTTTCGCATGCAAGGAAATCAACAGGTTGGCTGCGGGCGTTAGGGGTTCATTAACAGGTATGTCGTGGTCTTGCGGGCGTCCTTCGGGGCAGAGGGAGCGATCTACCTGGAGTGGAGACTTAACCGGCACGCCATTTCGGTGCAGGAGGGCGGCAACCGGGCAAACCTAGCGTCGTACGGACGTATAGGGGCAGATGTCAGCCTCAAACGGGACATGCCGGGGGCGGAAGCTTGCACCCTCGACCACTTCGGGGCTGGCGATCCGGTCCATGCGGAAGTGCCGAAACCCGCTGCGGGATGGGTCCCAGGCCACAAGATACCAGAGCGGGGGCAGGATCAGCAGGGCCTGCGGCTCGACTTCCCGGTCGCTGACCCGACCCTGCGCGTCCCGGTAGGAAAACCGCAGATGGAGGCGGCGCAAGAAGGCGTCCTCAAACCCCGGAAGGAGGGCGGGGTCCATCGGACCGATGGCAGTCAGGTCCTGCAGGGGCGAAAGCTGGCCGATGTGCAGACAGGCAAGCAGGCGGCGCAGGTCGCGGACCTTGTCGGCCGGGAGCGCGCGTTCGATCTTGGCAAGGCCCGTGTCGGCAAGGCCCGAGAAGGGGAGTGAGCAGGCCGCCCGCATGGCTGCAACGCTGATGACGAGAGCAAAGACTTCGGTCACGGACAGACGTGCGGCGGGGCTGGATGACTGCGGATCAATCTGCACGCCGCCCCCGCGTCCGGCTTCGGTGTGCAGGACAAAGCCTTCGTCGCGCAAACGGCCGATATCCCGCAGGATGGTGCGACGCGAGGCCCCCACCTCGGTCGCCAAGGCACCGACCGTCGAGCTGCCACTGCGGCGCAGAGTGCGCAGGATAGCGTCATGGCGAAGGCGGGTGTTCATGCGGCAAGGCTATCATAAATGGTGCCAGATTTTGGCACCGTTTTCCGCTACCCCGGGCGCATGGTCAACCAAAAAGGAGATCACCATGAGCGACGCAACCCCGTCGATCATCAACCCGGATCATCTGCATGATCCGCGGCCGAACGGTTACAGCACAGCGGTTGTCGCGCCTTCAGGGGGGCGGCTGGCATTTGTGTCGGGCCAGGGCGGGCAGGACCGGACCGGCGGCCTGTCGCCGGACTTTGGCGCGCAGGTGCGGCAGGCCTATGCCAACCTTGCGGCAGTGCTGGCGGCGCTGGGGGCGGGGCCGGAGCAGGTGGTGAAGCTGACGGTCTATGTCGTGGATCACGACATGGCGAAGCTGGGCGTGCTGACGGGGGCGGTCGTGGAGATGTTCGGCACCCATCTGCCCGCGCAAACCCTGGTCCCGGTGCCGAAGCTGGCGGTCGATCCCATGCTTTTCGAAGTCGAGGCCGTGGCACTTTTGCCGTAGGCGCGCGGCCTAGGGCAGGTGGGGTGCGAGAGTGTTCCACACTCGCCCTGCCACGGTATCGGGGTCGGCATCGGCGTCGATCACGTGGAGGCGAGGGTGCTTTGCGGCGAGCGCCAGAAACCCCGCGCGGGCCTTGGTCTGGAAGGCGAGGCCCATGTCTTCAAAGCGCAGCTCCACCCCGGCGCGGGCGGTGGCGCGGGCGAGGCCTTTGGCGGGGTCGAGGTCGAAGAGGAGGGTCAGGTCCGGCTCGACCCCGATCATCAGGTCGTGAAGGCGGTTCACCGTATCGGCCAGATCGCCTCGGGTGATGCCCTGGAAGATGCGGGTTGAATCGGCAAAGCGGTCGGAAATCACGATTTCGCCGCGCGCGAGGGCCGGGCGGATGGTTTTCTCCAGGTGGTCGCGGCGGGCGGCGGTGAAGAGAAGGATCTCGGTTTCGGCCGACCAGCGGTCAACGTGACCTTCAAGGACCAGACGGCGGATTTCCTCGGCACCCGGGCTGCCGCCGGGTTCGCGGGTCAGGGTGACGGTGTGGCCCTGGGCGCGCAAGGTTTCAGCCAGGCGGCGGCCTTGCGTGGATTTGCCGGACCCGTCGATGCCTTCAAGGCTGATGAAGAGGCCGGGCATTCAGCTGGCCGGTGACCCGAGATAGTCGCCATAAAGTGTGCCTGCCGCGGTGGTTACCCGCTTCAGGAACCCGGCTTTGCCGACATCGGCCTCCGCCACAAGGGGCACGCGGCGGTCGGGCAGGTCAGGGGCGTGGATGATCAGTTCAGCCACGGCAGAACCTTTGAC
>JANMGI010000646.1:0-7491 GCA_031374565.1 Paracoccaceae bacterium
CTGGCGCTTGGGATCGGCCCGGTCGGGGCGGCGTTCTTCACCTGGGACATCGGGATGAAGCGGGGCGACATCCAGCTTCTGGGCGTGGCAAGCTATGCCGCGCCGCTTTTGTCCACCCTCGCGCTGGTTGCGGCGGGGATCGCCAAACCATCATGGACCATCGCCGTTGCGGCGGTGCTGATCGCGGGAGGAGCGGCACTGGCCGCGAAGGCCAGCGCCGGAAGGGATTAGTGGCTCAGACGCTCAATTTCCTCTTTCAGGCGCATTTTCTGCTTCTTCAGATCTGCGATCTTCAGGGCATCTGTGGCCGGGCTGCGTTGGGCCTGTTCAACCATTTCCGAGAGAGCTTCGTGCTTTCTGCGCAGTTCCACCAGATGCGATTGGATCGTCATGGTCGTCCTCCTCGGTTGTTCACAAGGTCAGTGCACCACGAAACCCGAGTCGTGTCATCATCTGTTACGGTTGTGTGACAGAATGATGCGGAGGATTCAGCGGAATGCCGCGAGGAGGTCAGCTCCGTCGCGCAGGACGGTATTGGCGGCGGCTGTGTAGCTTTCGCGGTCGCCGTCGTGGGCGGGCCCCTGATGGATGACGAAGGGAGCCAGCAGGCGGAAGGGGGTGCGGCCACCTTTGCGCGCCAGAACGATGACGCGAAGCGCCGGGCGACCCTCACGTGCGGCAAGGGGCAGGACGGCGGCGGAGCCCAGCTTGGGGGCCAGCGCCGCAAGCACCTGAGGCAGACCGTCGGCACCGCAGATCAGGGTCAGCCAACCGCCGGGCCGCAAGCGTCGGGTCGCAGCTGAAACCCAGTCGGACAGTGGTGTTGTGACCTGCATCGCGCGGGCACGGGCCGCGACGGGCGAAGGGCTGCCTCCCGCCGGATAATACGGCGGATTGGCGATGACATGGTCGAAGTCGCGCCGCAGGGCCGAGGGCATCCGGGCAATGTCGCCTTCGTGCACGTCAAACGCCACGCCATTGCGGTCGGCATTTCGGCGGGCAAGGTCGGCATAACCCGGTTGCAGCTCCAGCCCGGAAAGGTTGAGGCCGGGAACCCGGTGCCCGAGGCAAAGCGCCGCAGCCCCTGCCCCGCAGCCAAGGTCCAGCACGCTTTCACCCGGTTCAGCCGGGCATGAAGCGGCCAGAAGAACCGGGTCAGTTGCAGCCCGATAGCCTTTCAGCGGTTGCAGCAGGCGCAACTGGCCGCAAAGGAATTTGTCATCGGAAAGGTCGGCATCGGCGAACATCACCGGACCATGGGCACGTCATTGTCGCGCATGACTGCGGTGGCGCGGAAATAATCCCTGTCGGCCACCATCAGCCGCTGCGGCAAGATGCCAAGGCTGCCGTCCAGGATGCTCATGTGGACGTCCAGCGGAAAGGCCGCTATACCCTCGCCGTCAAGAAGATGCGTGGCGAAGGCGATCACCGTCGGGTCGGTCGTGCGCAGAAGTTCCTTCATGAAAACGGGTTACTCCCGCCGGTCGCGCGGGGCAAGGGCAGCAAGGTCGGCATGGACGGAGTGGGCGATAGCGCGGTGGATCAGGTCACGACACCGCCGGACAAGTTGAGCATTCTGCTGGCCGATGACATGGCCGCAGTGAACCGGCTGATCCGCGCGCGGATGGCTTCCGAACATGCCCCCCGGATTCCCGAGGTGACGTCGCATCTGGTCGAGGCCGGGGGCAAGCGGTTGCGGCCCCTGCTGACCCTGGCGGCGGCACGGATGCTGGGCTATCTCGGCGACGACCATGTCAAGCTGGCTGCAACGGTCGAGTTCATTCACACGGCGACCTTGCTGCACGATGATGTGGTGGATGAAAGCCAGCGGCGGCGTGGGCGGCCGACGGCGAACCTTCTGTGGGACAACAAGTCGTCGGTGCTGGTTGGTGACTACCTCTTTTCCCGCAGCTTCCAGCTGATGGTCGAGACCGGAAGCCTGCGCGTGCTGGACATCCTGGCCAACGCTTCGGCCACGATTGCCGAGGGCGAGGTGCTGCAACTGACGGCGGCCCAGGATCTGGCGACGGACGAGCGGATCTATCTTCAGGTCATCCGGGGCAAGACTGCTGCGCTTTTCGCAGCAGCGACGGAAGTGGGCGGCGTCATCGCAGGGGCAGATGACGAAGTGGTTTCGGCCCTGCGCGACTATGGCGACGCCTTGGGAATTGCGTTCCAGATTGTCGATGACATGCTGGATTACGGCGGCTCGGATGCGGTGATCGGCAAGAATACCGGGGATGACTTTCGCGAAAGAAAGCTGACCCTGCCATTGATCAAGGCCGTGTCCAAGGCAACCGCGGAAGAGCGGGCCTTCTGGGTTCGGGTGATCGAGAAAAATGATCAGCGCGAGAGTGATCTGGCACATGCCATGGTGATTCTGCAAAAGCACGACGCAATATCTGCCTGTCGTGTGGATGCCCTGGCATGGGCAGCCCGGTCAAAGGCCGCGCTTAACAACCTGCCCGTGCATCCGCTTCGCGGCATTCTTTCGGAACTTGCAGATTTTGTCGTAAGTCGCGTATCCTGAGGGTCCGCATTTCAGTTGATCCGTGAAATGACCGAATTAGGATCATTTTTTGGACAAAGTCTTCCAATAGCAAAAACAGCTAGTAAGTGGTGCCCTGGGGGCTTTGCCGGGTCTGACCAAAGCAGCTTCGCGGCGGACGGATGGCAGGGGAAGCGTGGTGACACGGGCGGAGAGGCGATCAAGCGCGTTGAGGGCTTGGTAACCCTATCCGGGTGAAGATGGATGAACCCCGGAACAGACCGGGACGGAGTACGAACATGAGATTCTTCGACTGGCTCTTTGGACGGTCCTCGAAATCGAAGCGCGGCGCGCGTTTCGACGGGAGTGAGGCCGAACAGATCGAAGCCACGAAAGCAGCCATTCAGTCGGTCGCCAGGGGCAATGGCCCTGCTGCCGGTCGGTTTCCAAAGCTGTCGGACGGCACGCCCGAAGTGCTGACCCAGACGGCCAACAGCGCGGTCGTGGCCAAGGAAGGCCCGACGCCCTCGGTCAATATCTGGGAAATGGAAGAAGAGGCCGCCCCTCCGGCCCCCGTCCCGACCCCGGCACGCGACATTGCAGCCGATGCAGGGGCGCGGCGCCGCGCGACCCGCACCAAGACGCGCGTCCTTGGGTTTGAGGCGCAGCACGCCTCGGTCGTGCCGCTGTTCGACGAAGGCCGGATGGACGAGTCGATCGAGCCTGGCGACAAGGCGGGCGTCGTGATGTATCCGACGGGTTGGCTGGTGATCAAGGAAGGCCCCGGTCGCGGCGCGGCGTTTCCAGTGATGCGCGGCGTATCGCAGATCGGTCGCGGGTCGGACCAGACAATAGCGCTGGATTTCGGCGACATGGCGATCTCGCGCCAGCATCATGCGGCTATCGCCTACGACCCGTCGAACCATCAGTTCCACGTCGGTCATGGCGGCAAGTCGAACCTGGTGCGTCTGAACGGAAAGCCCCTGCTGTCGACGGCGGTTGCCGGGGACGGCGACGAGATTCAGATCGGTGAGACGACTTTGGTGCTGAAAGTTTTGTGTACGTCCGACTTCAATTGGTCGGCAGTCGACTCCGAGGGGGACGGCAATGATATGGCGATCGCGTGAGCCGCGCTATGACGTCGCCTCTGGCATAAGCCAGGGGGCGCGGGACTATCAGGAAGATGCGATCACGTCGGATTTTCCGGTCGGTGCCGAAGCGGGATTTGTGGTCCTTGCGGACGGGATGGGCGGTCATGCGGCGGGCGATGTCGCGTCGAAGATCATCCTGACCGAGGTGTTCAGCGAGCTGAAGTTCCATTTCGCCGATGTCGGCGCGTTCGAGGCGCATGCCCCGGACATCCTGCGCAGCGTTGCCAACCTTGCGAATGAGACCCTGCGCCAGCATACCCGCAGCCACCCGGAAACCGACGGCATGGGGGCAACCCTTGTGGTGCCCGCGCTGGTGGAGAACCGGCTTTGGTGGATCTCGGTCGGGGATTCGCCGCTGTTTCTGTACCGCAACGGCAAGCTTTCGCAACTGAACGAAGATCACTCGATGGCGCCGCAGATCGACTTCATGGTGAAGTCCGGCCTGATGGACCCGCAGGTTGCGGCGAACCATCCGGACCGCAACTGCCTGATCTCGGTGCTGATGGGCACGCGGATACCGAAAATCGACTGCCCGGTGAAACCGTTCGAGCTGAAGGCAGGCGACATTGTGGTCTGCGCGTCGGACGGGTTGCAGTTTCTGACCAACGCGCAGATCGAAAAGGTCCTGACGAAGTATCGCAAGACCCGTTCAACGGAAATTGCCGAGCGGCTTCTGGACGAACTTCACCGTCTGGACGACCCGGATCAGGACAACATCAGCTTCACCGTCATCAAGGTGAATGATGCCTCGGTGCGCCCGCAGGAAGCGCGTTTGCCCGGGCCGTCGATGGCCGTGTCCCGGCCCCGTCGCCTGACGACGGTTGCGCAGGATCATGCAGTCTTGCCGATTGCAAAACCGGCACCGATCCAACTTCCCGAGCCAAAAGTCGCGCGAACTCCTCGTCCGGTTGTGCAAACGATGCAGGAAAGCAACCCTGGGTCTTCGACCGAGGATTTGTCGGCAGTAAGGTTGCGGCCAAGACGAGTCACCGTCATAAAGTAAGACATGGCAAATCCGGACGGAGAACTGACAGTCGCCGAGCGGCTTGGCCACGCACTTGACCGGGGGCTTCTGCCCGCCGGCGGGCCGGCAGAAGCTGCGGAACGCCTGATCGAACGGCTGGAGAGACCGGCCCGCGTGGGTATGCTTGGCCTGCCGGGATCGGGGAAATCGTCGATCCTGAATCTTTTGGTCGGCACGGCCGTAGTCCCGGAAACCCTGCGTCTGCCCACAATCATCGTCCAGCACGGCGACGTGGCGCGGATGATCTGCACGCTGACCGACGGCACCATGAAGACCCTGCCGGGCAGCGACCTGGCCGAGGTGTTGCCGCTGGCCCCGGCCCTGGTGACGCTGGAGATGGACCTGCCTGCCCTGAAGGTGATCAGCCTTCTGGAAGTGTCCGCCGGTCCGATGGAGGCCGAGCAGAAGCGCGCAGCGACCTGGGCCAGCAAGCGGTCCGACATCGTCATCTGGTGCACGACATCCTATCTGCCGAAGGAACAGGCGGTCTGGGAAAGCCTGCCAGATGCGGTCAAGGACAACAGTTTCATGTTCCTGACCAAGGTTGACCTGCTGGGCGGTCGCGAGTCGGCGCAGGCCATGCACCAGCGCGTCGAACTGCGCGCGGGCGAGGAATTCCGGCAGATCCTGTCGATTTCAGCCAAGCAGGCACGGGCGGCAATGCCGATGGGTGGGCCGGTGAACCGCGATCTTTTCCGCGACAGCGGCGCTTCAGCAGTGATCACGGCAATCAAGACCCGCGTGCAGTCGGGTCGGCGGGCCGACATGGACACCGCCGAATTGCTGCTGGCCCGCCACGTCGAAGCCAGCGAACTGGTTGCGCGCCGCTTCGCCGAACCCGGCGAAGTAATCGAGACACCAAGGCCCTGGACGCCGCCGCCCGAGGAGGTGGATGAAGCGACTGCAGCTCCGGTCAATGTGCCTGAGGTGGAGCTTGAGTCCGAGGGTGATCTTGATTCAGAAGTAGCAGCAGAGGTCGTCGGGCCCGAAGGGACGACTGAAGAGGTCGAAGACGCAGCCGAACTTGACGAAGACGTGCCTGATCCGATCACAGCTCTTGACGACGATCCGGAACCGGAACCACCTGCGTTTGAAATTGAAGGGCCGATCACTCTTCCGCCCGAGGTCGAGGCTCCGGTTTCCCGGCCAGAGCCAATTGCCGAAAGCGACCCGACAACCCGCAAGCGGTTTGCCGACCGGATCAAGCGCGTAGCCTCCGATGGCGACCCGGCGCCTTCGCCGATGGTTCCGCTGCGATCCACGTGGAAATCTAAGGCCGAGACGGAAGCTGCCGCCGCTCCAGAGCCGGAACCGCCTGTCCGCCCCCCGGAGCCGACCCGGCGCGCACGTCCCGCAGCGCCACCGGCGAAGGAAGAGGACGACGTGGCCAAATTGCTGGCCAGCGTGGTTGCGAAGCCCGAAGAGCCCGCGCCCACCCCGCGTGAGCGGACCCAGAGGGCTGTCACCCCGCGACCTGCGGTTGCGGTGGAACCGGCCAAGACGGCGCGACCGCAACTTTTTGGCGGGCGACGGGCGGTGGATGAGGCGGAGCCAGCGCTTCAGGACTTGTCCAGATTGCGGGCAACAGCGGAGGAAATGGCCGAATCCGCCGCAGCGACGGACGAAGTGGACGACCCGACGTCACAGCTTGATGTGCCGCTGGAAAGCCTGCCGGACGATGACTGGGAGCAGCCTGAACCCGTTGCAGACCCCGTCATCGAACCAGAGCCAGACCCACCTGCACCCATCGCCCGCCCGACGCGGACGGTGGATCGCCAGCGCCTCTTTGACCGCGAACCCCGGCCAAGGCCGCCCGAACCCGCCGCCCCGGTAGAGCCCGAAGCGGCACAGACGCCAAGGGCCGCACCGATTTCCCGGTCGCCAGCACCACAAAGGATGCCGGCACCAGCCGCCAGCGCTGATACGACGCGCAGCGCTGCGGACGAGTCGCAGTTTTCGCCCCGGGCCATCATGATGCGCGAACGACGGGCCGAGCCGGACGCACCCGCGCCCCGCCGCGAACGGACGCGGATCGCCGCGCGCGCGGTTCCTGTGGTTGCTCCGTCAGCCTCTGCGGCAGTAACCGGCACGGACCAAAGCCTGGTTGATGAAGCGATCCGGGTGATCGTCGCAAGATCGGCGGAACTGGCCCAGGACATTGATCCCGAGGGCAAAGTTCCCGTCGACATGATTCTCGACCATGCCCGCGAAACCGGCGAGCATGTGATGGCTCTGGTTTCGCGCGGGCAGTCCGAGGCGCTGCGCCGGATCAATGATGATCTGGGCGGAGTTCTGGACACTATCACCTTGATGCAACTGGAAAAAGGTCACGCACCTGCGGATGATGCGCTGACCCTACTCTTGCAACTTAAACGCGAATTGGAAACATTGAGTGCGGTGTGACGCCATTGTGAGCGTATAATCGTCAAGAATGCGCCCAATTGGGACCACTTTCCAAACTTATGACACGATTGCGGGGTGGGTGTCTTTGAGCTTGCGAACGAGACGGATCGAGCCCGCAGGTATGAGGTGATCATGGGACTGGGTGCTGTTGCAGAAAACCAGGACGGGCCGGAAGGCATGGCCGTTCAGGAGCCCGAAGTTGCGCTGAAGCGCAACTTCCCGGGCCTGGGACGCATTGCCGATGCCATCACGCAGTTCGAAGACGTGCTGCGCGATTTCGTGACCATGGCCGACCCCGACACGGCCAAGAAGGTCACCCGCATCATGAGCCAGGTGCGCGAGGTTGAACCCTCGGTCACAGTGATCGGTCAGATCAAGGCGGGCAAAACCTCGCTTCTGAACGCGATGATCGGCGCGCCGAACCT
>JANMGI010000678.1:0-3000 GCA_031374565.1 Paracoccaceae bacterium
GGCTCGGCGTCTTCTGGGGGCCTATGACAGGGCCGAGATGATGATCCAGGCCGGCCTTTATGCTGGCGGGTCGGACCCGGTGATCGACCGGGCAATCAGGGTCTGGCCGCAGCTGGACGGTTTCCTGGCCGAACCGGCCCCGGCGACCGGAATTGCGGGCAGCTTCGAGCGGCTGCGGGCCAGTTTGAAGGTGTGATCAAGGTCCGCTTAAGGCTATCCGGGGTCGGTCTGTCCTGCGTGGACAGATTGCGCTTTGCAATGAGAACAAGAGGTTGCTTAAAGCGATTCATGTGGGCGTAACCACGATTGCCGCAAGGCCGGTCTTGCCGCTGTGTGAAAGCCGCAAGTCGACGGCGTCTGATTCCAGGAAAACGGCAACCCTCCGGTCCTGAGGTTTGGACGGAACGATGATCTGGCGGACCAGTCCAGCAGGACTGTCTTGCCCTACCGCCGCAAAAGCGCCAGCGCCGTCGCGGAGGGGGAGTTGGCCGAGGCTTGCCCCTGAAGCTCGGACTGCAACAGGAACCGGCGCACCAGCCCCTCCAACTTGGTTGGATCCCTGAACTGGCTGACATCGGATGAGCCGAACGCAGCCTCGGTCTTCGCCTTCAGAACCGAGACTTGCTGGTCAATGTCGATCGAGGCGAAGCTTTTCGGCAGGCCAAGCGCGGTCTGCATCACCTCACGCAAGGGGGCATTGCCAAGGACGGTGAACCACTTCGCGGTCTCGCTGGTGGTTTTCACGGCCAGCGCGGGCAACTCACGTTCGGCGTTCATTGCCAGGCGGTAGGTGTTATTCTGCGCACCGACCGCACTTTCAAAGCTGCGGGTGCGGAACTGGGCCAGAATCTCATCGGGAAAAGTCGAGATCTTGGTGCGGGGAACAGAAAAATCACCGTAACCGAACGCGGCAGACAGCTTCTGGTACTGCTTGTCCGCCAGCTTGTTCGCCAGACTGCCTTCCTTCAGCGTGCCGCCCTCAAGGATCTTCTGGATGAAGGCCTTGTTGTTGACGTCACCCTCCAGCCCGAAAGCCGTCAGGGTGATGCGCAGCAGTCGTTTATCGCTGACCAGCTTTTCGGCGGTGTCCGCCTTGCCGATCCTGTCGCGGAAATAGGCCTCGTCGCGCTGCTGCACCGGAAGCGCCTGCTGCACGGCTTGTTGCCTCACCATCGTGCGTTTCAGGAACCCCCAGCCGGTGTAGCCCGTCAGGGGCAGAACCGGCTGGAAGCTCATGCCCGACCGGCGGCAAAGAGCCGCTCCTCGCGGGGAAGCAGGCTGCGCAGCGCTTTCAGGGCCTGATAGGGCTGGCCTTCCATCACTGATCGGCTGGCAAGGGTCAGCTGCGTGCGGCTGTCATAGTCCGTCAGCACTTGGCTCAACTGCTCGATCCCGCGCAGAAGTTGCAGTTTCGCGTCGTCCGGGTCGGCGTCGCCGGTCAGCACCAACTGCGCGATATAGCAGACGCGGCGCACGGGGGTGTTCACCTCTTCCGGGTGGATGGCGTCGCGCAGGCGCAGGATGTTGGCGTTCGGCGTCATGATCGCAAGACGCGATCGCTTGTCGCCATTCTCGATCACCGCGCCGTTGATCAGGACCCGCTCGTGCGGCCCTAGTTTCAGGACAAGGCCACTCATCTGGCCCCTCCGTCGCCGCGCAATCCGCGCATCACGGCCATGTTGATGTCGGCCAGAACCTCGACACTGGCCTTGGCGTCCAGAACGGCGCGACTGTGCTTGGCGGTAAACTCGTAAAGATAGAACAGCCGGGCACGCAGGGCCGCAGGCAAGCTGTTGCCGGGCAAGGCCACATCAGAGGCAAGCGTGGACCAAAGCTGCGTGTTGTCGGTCACGGCGCGAACGAGGGCGGGAAAGTCGGTTTCCCGGTTGGCCCAGGCACTGCGCAGGCGTTGGGTAACCAAAGCAAGCAGATCGTATTCGACGGACCGCAGCGAACGGGTCGGAGCCTCGCGCTGGGCGTAGCTGATAGCGGAGTGAAAGGTCATGGGGTATCCATCTGTTCGAAAGCGAAGGGGTGAAGCGGGCCGCGAGAGTTACCCCCCGCGGCCCGAAGTGCTTAGCGGAACAGAGACAGAAGACCCTGCGGCTGCTGGTTGGCGATTGACAGGGCCTGGGTCGCCAGCTGCTGCTGGACCTGAAGCGCCTGCAACCGGGCAGAGGCTTCTTCCATGTCGGTGTCGACCATGACGCCGATGCCGGTCTTGAGCGAGTCGGTCAAGTTGCCGACAAACTCGTTCTGGATGTCGATTCGCTTTTGCGAGGAACCAAAGGACGCGGCGGCGTCGATCGACGTTTGCAGCATGCCTTCGATGTCTTGAAGCGCCGAACTTGGGTTGTTCACCACATCTACCGTCTTCAGGTCCGACAAGCCGCCGGTGCCCCGCGTGGCTGAAGCCGAGATTGCCGCCGCCTGGTTGGTGTTGTTGGCCACCTGCAGAGCGCCCGCGTTCAGGGTCAGCGTAAAGTCGGAGTCCGACAGGCCACCCGAGGTCAGCGAGGATTTCAGGCCCGCAACCAGTGCATCGGCGGTATCGCCTTTCTGCACGGTATATTTGCCTTCGACCGAGCCGATCTTCAGGCTGATCTGGTCGCCGGCGACCATTGCTGTCAGGGTTGCAGGGTTCGCCGCTGCATCGTTCTTCGCAAGCGCACCGCCCGCGCCCTGGAAGGTAAAGCCGCCCAGCGAGGCTGGCGTTCCGGTCACGACCGAAGCCACTGGCGGCACACCCACGTTGGTCGTGCCGGTCAGCGTGCCGCCGCCCGCCGTCAGCGAAGCGCCTGCGCTGGTCGACAGGTTCTTCGCGTCGACGGTGATGTTGGACGAGGTCACCCCGGTCTGGCTGCGGTCGAGTGACGACAGCACGTTGACGCTGGTCTGCGAGCCGTTGACCAGGTTCAGGCCGTTGAACTGCGCGGCACCAACAGTCGATTCGATCTGCTTGGTCAGCGCGGTGATGTCGGTCTGGATCTTGGAGCGGTC
>JANMGI010000715.1:0-2116 GCA_031374565.1 Paracoccaceae bacterium
CGTTGAAGTCACGCTGCAAAAGGTGCGGCGCGAGCGGATGGGCCACATCGAACTGGCCGCACCCGTCGCCCACATCTGGTTCCTGAAGTCGCTGCCCAGCCGGATCGGCCTCATGCTCGACATGACGCTGCGGGATCTGGAACGCATCCTCTACTTCGAAAACTACGTGGTGATCGAACCGGGCCTGACCGACCTGACCTACGGCCAGTTGATGACCGAGGAAGAATTCCTCGACGCGCAGGACCAGTATGGCGCTGACGCCTTCACCGCCAACATCGGCGCGGAAGCGATCCGCGAAATGCTGGCGGCGATTGATCTGGCACCGCTGGCAGACCACCTGCGTGAAGAGCTGAAGGAAGCCACCGGCGAGCTGAAGCCGAAGAAGATCATCAAGCGGCTGAAGATCGTTGAGTCGTTCCTTGAATCGGGCAACCGTCCGGAATGGATGATCCTGACCGTGCTTCCGGTGATCCCGCCGGAACTGCGCCCGCTGGTCCCGCTGGATGGCGGCCGCTTTGCCACGTCCGACCTCAACGACCTTTACCGTCGTGTCATCAACCGCAACAACCGCCTGAAGCGCCTGATCGAGCTTCGCGCGCCGGACATCATTGTCCGGAACGAAAAGCGGATGCTGCAAGAGGCGGTCGACGCCCTCTTCGACAACGGCCGTCGGGGCCGCGTGATCACGGGCACCAACAAGCGCCCGCTGAAATCGCTGTCGGACATGCTGAAAGGCAAGCAGGGTCGCTTCCGCCAGAACCTTCTGGGCAAGCGGGTCGACTTCTCGGGTCGCTCGGTCATCGTAACCGGCCCGGAACTCAAGCTGCACCAGTGCGGCTTGCCGAAGAAGATGGCCTTGGAACTCTTCAAGCCCTTCATCTACTCGCGGCTTGAGGCGAAGGGGCTTTCCAGCACCGTAAAGCAGGCGAAGAAGCTGGTCGAAAAGGAACGCCCCGAGGTCTGGGATATCCTGGATGAAGTCATCCGCGAACACCCGGTTCTTCTGAACCGCGCGCCTACCCTGCACCGCCTGGGCATCCAGGCGTTCGAGCCGATCCTGATCGAAGGCAAGGCGATCCAGCTGCACCCGCTGGTCTGCGCGGCGTTCAACGCCGACTTCGACGGTGACCAGATGGCTGTTCACGTGCCGCTCTCGCTGGAAGCCCAGCTTGAAGCGCGCGTCCTGATGATGTCCACGAACAACGTGCTGTCGCCCGCCAACGGCAACCCGATCATCGTGCCGTCGCAGGACATGGTCCTGGGGCTTTACTACGTCACGATGGAACGCAAGGGCATGGTCGGCGAGGGCATGGCCTTCGCTGACATCGAGGAAGTGGAGCACGCCCTGGCTGCCGGGGCCGTGCATCTGCACGCCAAGGTCCAGGCACGTCTGCGTCAGGTCGATGAGACCGGCAACATCGTCTGGAAGCGCTTCGTCACCACGCCGGGCCGCTTGCGGCTTGGCAACCTTCTGCCCTTGAACGCCAAGGCCCCCTTCGATCTGGTCAACCGCCTGCTTCGGAAGAAGGACGTCCAGACCGTCATCGACACCGTCTACCGCTACTGCGGTCAGAAGGAATCGGTGATCTTCTGTGACCAGATCATGACTCTTGGCTTCCGCGAAGCCTTCCGCGCCGGCATCTCGTTCGGCAAGGACGACATGGTGATCCCGGATACCAAGTGGACCATCGTCAACGAGGTCAAGGAACAGGTTGCCGGCTTCGAACAGCAGTACC
Source organism: Paracoccaceae bacterium (assembly GCA_031374565.1). GTDB lineage: Bacteria > Pseudomonadota > Alphaproteobacteria > Rhodobacterales > Rhodobacteraceae > Tabrizicola. The sequence goes on from JANMGI010000715.1 coordinate 1,737, forward strand.
TCGACGGCCTGATCACTCAGGGCGAGAAGTACAACAAGGTTGTCGACGCCTGGACCAAGTGCAACGACAAGGTCACCGAGGCCATGATGGCCACGATCTCGGCTGTCCGCCACGACGCCAATGGCGCCGAGCGGGAACCGAACTCGGTCTACATGATGGCCCACTCCGGTGCCCGGGGTTCGGTCATCCAGATGAAGCAGCTTGGCGGGATGCGCGGCCTGATGGCCAAGCCGTCGGGTGAGATCATCGAGACGCCGATCATCTCGAACTTCAAGGAAGGTCTGACCGTTCTTGAATACTTCAACTCGACCCACGGCGCGCGGAAGGGTCTGTCGGACACCGCGCTCAAGACGGCGAACTCGGGCTACCTGACCCGCCGT
>JANMGI010000718.1:0-1855 GCA_031374565.1 Paracoccaceae bacterium
GCGCAGTTGGATCGGGTCGGTTGCTTCCAGTACGAAAACGTGGCTGGCGCGCGGTCGAACGACCTGCCCGACCATGTGGCCCCAGAGGTGATGCAGGACCGCTTTGATCGCTTTATGGAAAAGGCCCAAGGCATTTCCGAAGCCAAACTGGCCGCCAAGGTTGGAAAAGTGCTGGACGTGATCGTCGACGAAGTCGACGAGGACGGTGCGACCTGCCGCACCAAAGCCGACGCGCCCGAGATCGACGGGAACCTGTTCATTGATGAGGGGTTCGAGGCGTTGAAGCCGGGAGACATCGTGAAGGTTCAGGTCGATGAGGCGGGGGAGTATGATTTGTGGGGGCGGATTAAACTCTAACCCGGGCTACCTGATCCAAAGGCCGGATTCCCGACTTTGGTGCAAAACCCGGACTACCTTGAGCCGGTCGCCTTCAATGCGAAACCAGATTGTATGGGACCCTGCAAACTGCCGGCGCAGTCCTGGGCGAACCTCGTCTGCGGGAGAGCCTGACAGGTAAGACTCGGCGAGAGCGCGCATTTTTGTCTGGATATCGTCGAGGTAGTCCGCAGCTTTTGCCCTTCCCCAATGCTCAACGGAGTAAGAGTAGATTGCGCGCAAGTCGGCCTGCGCGGCTGCCGCTACGTCCAGTTTCAACCAGAATGTCCCGCCTTGATTTCGGCGAACAACTGTTCAATTCCGACATCATGGATCCAAGCGCCAGCCTCGCCCTTGTCGATTTCGGCCCGAAGGTCGCTGAGCCGAATCTCGCGTTCTTCCAGCAATCGCAAGCTTGCGCGAACAACTTCAGACGCCGAACCGTAGCGACCAGTATCGACCTGAGCGGCAAGAAACTTGGTAAAATGATCTCCAAGTGCAACGGACGTGGTCTTGGTCACTGCGGTACTCCTTGGCCTGTCATATCAAGTTACCAAAATCTGGTAACTCATTCAAGCCTCACCCCACCAGCGCCACCACCCAAGCCACCCCGGCCGCAAGCGCTGCCAGCGCCACGCAGGCCGATCCGCAGTCCTTGGCCTTCTTGGCGCGGGGGTCGGGGCCGGGGGAAACAAGGTCGACCACCTCCTCAACCGCGGTGTTGATCAGCTCGGCGGCCAGGATCAGCAGTCCCAAGGCCAGGATCAGAGCGCGTTCGGCGGGGCTTAGGTCCAGCGAAAAGGCCAGCACGGCGGACAGCACGTTCGCAATCGTCCATTGCCGAAGGGTCTTTTCCGTGGCCCAGGCGGCGCGGAAGCCGTCCCAGGACCAGATCACCGTGTTGGCCAGACGCCTCGCCTCGGCTGCAAGCATGTCGCGCATTGTCCCCTCCCGTGCCCGAGGGCGAGCCTAGCGGGGCGGTTCCTGCCCGTCGAGGGCCGCGCGCAGGGCGGCAAGGGCTGCACGGGTGCAGGTGACGATATGGGCAAAGCGGTCACCGCCCAGGTGCACGCCGCCATACCAGCGGGTCACCACGACGATGCGGTCCGCCACACCCTCGCGCTCCAGCATCTTAAGGATCACCGCGCCCGCCCCCGCCTCGCCGTCATCGTTCTTCAGGGGCCCATCTGCCAGCAGCGCGGCCCAAGAGTGATGCGTTGCCTTGTCGAACTTCCGGCGGCGGCGCAGGGCGGCAAGGAATGCGTCGACCTCGGCCTTGGTGCGCACGTCGCCAGTGGCAGCGGCATAGCGCGAGCCACGGTCGCGCAGAATGTCTTCCAGAACGATCATGCCGCGATGTTAGAGCCTGTCCGACAAAAGTGGAATCCGGTTTTGGCGAAAGACAGCCGACCACCAGGAACTTGGAGTCTGGCTGGCGCTTCTATCAGCATCAGACAGACTCTGGAATAAAAATGGCGGC
>JANMGI010000731.1:0-2873 GCA_031374565.1 Paracoccaceae bacterium
GATCTTGGCGGCATGGGTGCCGACGACACCGCCACCGATGACCAGCACCTTGGCGGCAAGCACACCCGGCACACCACCCAGCAGCACGCCCCGCCCGCCGTTGGCCTTCTGCAGGGTCCATGCACCGACCTGTGGGGCAAGGCGACCCGCGACCTCGGACATCGGGGCGAGGAGCGGCAGGCCGCCGCGATCGTCGGTCACGGTCTCATAGGCGATGCAGGTAGCACCCGAGGCGAGGAGGTCGTGGGTCTGCTCCGGGTCGGGCGCAAGGTGGAGGTAGGTGAACAGGACCTGGCCTTCACGCAGGCGCTTGCGCTCTACCGCCTGTGGTTCCTTGACCTTCACGATCATGTCGGCCTTGGCGAAGACCTCTTCCGCCGTGTCAACGATCTTTGCGCCAGCCGCCACATAGTCAGCATCCGCGAAGCCGGCACCGAGGCCAGCCTTGGTCTCGACGATGACGTCATGGCCGTTGTGCACCGCTTCGCGCGTGGCGTCTGGGGTGATGCCGACGCGGAATTCCTGCGGCTTGATCTCTTTCGGGCAACCGATTTTCATGTGTTCTCTCCCTTTGGGACCTGGTCCCTGTGGGTGCAATCCTGATCCAATTTTCTGGAGATACTTTGAATTCTGATTGGCGGACCTGCCATTGCGGCGTAGGTTCTTCGATGAATCCCTTAAGAGACCGAAGATTCTGCTATGGCCCTTGACCTTGACGCCACCGACCGCCGCATCCTGACCGTGTTGCAAAAGAATGGGCGGATCACCAATGCCGAGCTTTCCGAGGCGGTGAACCTGTCACCCTCGGCCTGCCACCGAAGGGTGCAGCGGCTGGAGGAGGAGGGGTATATCGCGGGCTATGTGGCGCTGCTGGATGCCCGGCGGATGGGGCGGATGACCACGGTTTTCGTGGAAATCACCCTGCAAAGCCAAGCCGAAGACCTGCTGGATGCCTTCGAGCGTGAGGTGGCGAAGGTGCCGGACCTTCTGGAGTGTCACCTGATGGCCGGGACCGCGGACTATCTGCTGAAGCTGATGGCCGAAGATACAGAGGACTTTGCCCGTATCCACCGGCAATTCCTGTCGCGCCTGCCCGGGGTGCGGCAGATGCAGTCCAGCTTTGCGCTGCGGACGGTGGTGAAGACCACCGCCTTGGCGGTCTAGGCGGCGAGTTGCAGGTAGCCCATGACGGCGCGGCGGGTACGGTCGGTCAGGGCGGAACGGTCGGCCTCATGCGCCTCGCTGGCTGCGTCGATCATGCCGCGGAGGATGGCGAGAATGTCCTGCGCCGTCGTTTCCGGCCGCAGGATGTTCAGATCGCACAGTCGCGCCGCGATCAGCACGGTAATCCGGGCAGAAAATTCCGCCGCTTCCGGGTCAGGCGGGATCTGGGTGCGGGCTAGGTTCAGGGTGCGCGACAGCGACGGGCGTTCCAGATAGTGGGCGACGGTCGCTTCGGTCAGCTCATCGACAAGATTGGCCACGCTGTGCGCGGTGTCAGAGCAGACGATCCGCTCGACCGCTTCAAGTAGGTTGGCACGTTCGGCCCGGATCAGTGCGGCCAGAAGCGCGGCCTTGCCGGGGAAGTACTGGTACAGCGAACCGATCGAGACCCCGGCCCGTGCAGCGACGGCGTTGGTCGTCAGCGCATCAAGCCCTCGACCCGAACAGAGGTCAGCAGCGGCGGCGAGGATTCCGTCGACTTTGGCGCGGGAACGGTCTTGGCGGGGGTGTTTGCGAAGTTCGATCATGCCCTTACCGTAGGGTCACGAATTGCGGCAGAAAACCGTTAAATGTGGCGACAATTGGAAATAGATTGTTGCCGCCCGCCCAAGTTGCAACACGGGCCCGCCACAATGCCGCCACACAATCGGCAGTTGAAAATTAACCTTCCGCCCCGCCAGATGCAGTTTCGTATTGGCGTCCGACTGGCCAATGAAAAACCCCCGGCCTTGCGGACGGGGGTTGATCGGGTGGGAATCGCTTCCCCAGAGTCGCTTCGACGTCTTAGAGACCGCCTTCGCGCTGAAGCTTCTTCCGGGCAAGTTTCCTTGCACGGCGCACGGCTTCGGCTTGTTCGCGTGCCTTCTTGACGGAGGGCTTCTCGAAATGTTGCTTGAGCTTCATTTCGCGAAACACGCCTTCACGCTGAAGTTTTTTCTTCAGAGCACGGAGAGCCTGTTCGACGTTATTGTCGCGGACGCTGACCTGCATGTGGTTGTCACCACCTTCCTAAGCTAGAGTTGCACTATGTGTGCAGGCAGAGCGGCCTATATCAAAGGGCACCCACCTTGTCCACCAAGAGGAAAACGCAATGGCCGAAGACGACATGAAGGCAAAGGTTCTGGACGCAGCGCTGGCCCACGTGCCCTTTGATGGCTGGTCCGAGAGGACGTTGCAGGCCGCAATAGCCGATGTAGGCGTGCCTGTGGGGCTGGCCCGGTCCTTGTTTCCGCGCGGTGGTGTCGACCTCGCCTTGGCGTACCATTCACGCGGCGATGCCAAAATGGCAGCCCGGCTGTCCGCTACGGACCTGTCTGCGGTGCGATTCCGTGACCGGATTGCCTTGGCGGTCCGCACACGGCTGGACCTTGCAGACCGTGAGCTGGTGCGGCGGGGCACCACGCTGTTTTCCCTGCCAAACCATGCCGCCGACGGGGCACGCGCAATCTGGGGCACGGCGGACCGGATCTGGACGGCGCTTGGCGACACGTCGCGCGATCTGAACTGGTACACCAAACGGGCGACGCTTTCCGCTGTCTACGGCGCGACGGTGCTGTACTGGCTGGGCGATGAGTCGTCGGAAAAGCAGGCAACCTGGGACTTTCTGGACCGTCGCATTGAACAAGTGATGCAGATCGAAAAGCTGAAGG
>JANMGI010000321.1:0-2284 GCA_031374565.1 Paracoccaceae bacterium
CCCTTGATCCCGCGGCCGGCGGTCTTGCCCTTGCCCGAGCCGGGGCCGCGAGCGACGCGTTTCTGTTTCTTGGCTGCGCCTGGATTGTCGGCGAGTTCATGCAGTTTCATTTCGCTTCTCCTTGCCGGATGCGCCCCCGAAGCGAGAACGGGACGACCACGGCTTTTCTTGATTCTCATGGCCGTGCGTGGCCACCGCAGGGCGATACATGAGGTGGACACGGAAAGCAAGGGCGAGGCTGTCCACAGTGGACAGTCTTGGATTATCGTATGATTACAATGGGTTCGTTTTTTCTGTTAGGGTGGTGTTAACCTTTGCGGAGTAGGTCTGAAGCCCGACCTACGAGGAGTGCGGCCAGACGAAACTGGGTTGAAGACCAGAGTAGACCGGGCGGCCGTCGGTGGGGGCTCCGTAGCCCTTCGTTTCGTCCCAGAAGGCGTGGTAGGTTGCCTTCGGGAACTTGGCGTCGTCGTAGCCCATGATGTTCGGCACGGCCACGCGAATGCGGCCCTGCTTGTCGTCCAGCATCAGCGCCGCGCCACACTCGGCGCAGACACAGATTTCCAGCGGGCCGTCGGGGTTCTGGGCGTTGAACGGGACGCGGTTGATCTTCTCGGGATGGTCAACCTGGATGTCGCCGTGGTTGAAGAAGGCGACATGGGTGTGCTGCTGCTTGGTGACCGACTTGCAGACGTTGCAGTGGCATTCGTGATTGTCGATGGGCTCGGCCGAGGCGGTGACGTGGACGTGCGGGCAGCCGCCAGCGTAATGCGTGGTCATGATTGGTCCTCCCTTTGGCGGCCCCCCGCCCCTCCTCGGGCGGGTTGAGTCGCTGGGGGAAGGTTAACATTTGACCCGAAGGCTGGATACCGCGCAAAGCGCTGGCTCTTGTCTGGTTGGGAGAATTGATATACATTTCCGTAAGTATATCTGAACTTGAGGTCTCGATGCAGGTCGCAAAATGGGGAAACTCTCTGGCTGTGCGCTTGCCAGCGGACCTGGTCCGTGAGCTTGGGCTTAAGGAAGGCGACCAGATCGACCTCCTGAAGGCCGACGGCATAGTGAAGGTGCATCGGCTGCCTCGGGCGGATGAAATTCTTGAGGGTCTGCGTCGCTTTCGCGGCAAGCTTCCTGCAGGGGAACGGCTGAGCCGCGACGACGCGCATGAGCGCTGAGTTCGCGGATACAAACATCGTTCTTTACCTGCTGGATAGCGGACCGAAGGCAGACCGCGCCGAGTGCATCCTGGCGCAGAAACCCCGGATCAGTGTTCAGGTCCTGAACGAGACACTTGTCAACTGCCGCCGCAAGGCCGGACTGAGTTGGGAAGAAGCAGGAGCATTTCTTGCTGGCGTCCGATCATTGTGCCAGGTCGAAGACATGACCTTGCAAACTCATGATGTTGGTCGAGCCTTGGCAGAGCGGTACAGCCTGTCGATCTACGATTCGATGATCGTTGCAAGCGCGCTGATCGCAGGCTGCACGAAACTGTGGAGCGAAGACATGCAGAATGGCCTTTTGGTGGAAGGTCAGTTGCGCGTCGTGAACCCCTTCGTGTGACCTCTTCCGACCAATCCAAAACGCCCCCGCGTTTCCGCGAGGGCGTTTGATGTTTCAGCAAGCGTGGGCAGATTGCCCACCCTACGCCCAGACGAAGCTTACCCGCGCTCTTCGATGATCTCGACCAGGTGTTTGATCTTGTTCACCATGCCGCGGACGGAAGGGGTGTCTTCCAGCTCGCGGGTGCGGTTCATCTTGTTCAGGCCAAGGCCCTTCAGGGTCGCGGTCTGGATCGCCGGGCGGCGGGCGGCGGAGGCCACTTGCTTCACGACGATGGTTTTCTTTGCCACATCCGTAGCGGGGGCTTTCTTTGCCGCATCCGCGGCGGGGATTTTCTTGTCAGCCACGATCAGGCCTCCACAGTTTCAGCGGGGGCGGTTTCGGCCTCGGGCTTCCGAAGAATTTCGGCGACCTTCTTGCCACGACGCGCCGCGACCGAGCGGGGCGAAGTTTCGTGCTTCAGCCCGTCGATGGTGGCGCGGATCATGTTGTAGGGGTTGGCCGAGCCAATCGACTTGGCGACAACGTCCTGGATCCCCAGCATCTCGAACACGGCGCGCATCGGGCCGCCGGCGATGATGCCGGTACCGGCCACTGCGGTCCGCATCACGACTTTTCCGGCGCCATGGCGGCCTTCCATGTCGTGGTGCAGCGTGCGGCTGTCTTTCAGGGCGACGCGGATCAAGGAGCGCTTCGCCTGTTCGGTGGCCTTGCGGATCGCCTC
>JANMGI010000740.1:0-1562 GCA_031374565.1 Paracoccaceae bacterium
GGAAGAAGTGAAGATCGGCGACGTCTGTTTCAAGCGCGGCGGCGTCTTTGCGATGGAGCTGGGCGGGCCGGAGGTTGGTCGCGGCTGCGGCGGTCGCGGGATCATCCACGGGTTTGAGCTGCTGGAAAAGCTTGGGTTCCACGATTGGGACTTCGACTATGTGCTGCTCGACTTTCTGGGCGACGTGGTCTGCGGCGGGTTCGGTCTGCCGATTGCACGCGACATGGCGCAGAAGGTGATCCTGGTCGCCTCGAACGACCTGCAATCGCTGTATGTGGCGAACAACGTGTGTTCAGCGGTGGAATACTTCCGCAAGCTGGGCGGCAATGTCGGCATCGCGGGTCTGGTGATCAACAAGGACGACGGGTCGGGCGAGGCAGCCGCCTTTGCCGAGGCCGTGGGCATCCCGGTTCTGTCGGCGATCCCGCAGGACGACGACCTGCGGAAGAAATCGGCGAACTACCAGATCGTCGGCAGCTACGAATCGCAATGGGGCCCGATGTTCGAGGCGCTTGGAATCGCGGTTGCCGAAGCGCCCCCGGTGAAGCCGAAGCCGCTGACGCAAGACGGTCTTCTGGGCCTGTTCAGCGCTGAAGTGACAGGGGCAGATTTCGTGCTGAACCCGGCGAGTGATGCGGACATGCGCGGCAAGAACGCAGTGATCAAACCCAGCTTGGAAGTGGTTTACGACAATGTTTGATCTGGAAGCACTCGCCATCATCGAACAGGCGCTGAAGGCGCTGGCCGGGGGCGCCAAGTGAACGACCTGACCGCCACTCCTTCGGTTGACGGGTTGGGCTGCCACGCTGGTGCGGGGCAGATGGCGGAGGCTGCGCGGGCGGCGGGCAATTCGGAAATCCTGGACAAATATGCAGCGGACTATCCGCAAGGCCCGCACGACAAGCCGCAATCCATGTGTCCGGCTTTCGGCTCGCTTCGCGTCGGTCTGCGGATGCGGCGGGTGGCGACGGTGCTGTCTGGGTCGGCTTGCTGCGTTTACGGCCTGACCTTCGTGTCCCATTTCTATGGTGCGCGCCGGTCGGTCGGTTATGTGCCCTTCAACTCGGAATCGCTGGTCACGGGGAAACTCTTCGAAGACATCCGCGACGCGGTGCACGAGTTGGCGGACCCGGATCGCTATGACGCGGTGGTGGTGACCAACCTGTGCGTGCCGACAGCCAGCGGCGTGCCGCTGCGGCTGTTGCCCAAGGAAATCAATGGTGTGCGGATCATTGGCATCGACGTGCCGGGCTTTGGCGTGCCGACCCATGCAGAAGCCAAGGACGTGCTGGCAGGGGCCATGCTGGCCTATGCGCGGGCTGAAATTCAGGCGGGGCCGGTTGCCGCGCCTGCGCAAGGTCGGTCCGACCGTCCGACCGTGACCCTGCTGGGCGAGATGTTCCCGGCCGACCCGATGATGCTCGGCGCGATGCTGGCCCCGATGGGTCTGGCCGCCGGTCCTGTGGTGCCATGCCGCGAATGGCGTGAGCTTTATGCCGCGCTGGATAGCGGCGTCGTGGCGGCGATCCATCCGTTCTACACGGCTTCCATCCGTGAATTCC
>JANMGI010000322.1:0-8993 GCA_031374565.1 Paracoccaceae bacterium
CTTCGGGCGACAGGTCATCGTCATCGGCACCAACGCCGAGGTCGCCCGCTTCTCCGGCCTGAACGTCGCCCGCGTGAAGACGATTCTCTTCCTCCTCTCAGCGCTGATCTCCGCGCTCTGCGGCCTTCTCTACGCCGCTCGCCTTGGGTCAGTCCGAGGCGACACCGCCTTCGGGTTTGAACTCGACATCATCACCATGGTCCTCCTGGGCGGCGTCAGCATCTTCGGCGGCAAGGGCAGCATGGTCGGTGTGCTCCTCTCGATCCTCATCATCCTGAACCTGCGCAACGGCATGGGGCTGATGAACATCACCGGTCACATGCAGACCGGCGTGATCGGCATCCTGCTGATCGCCTCGGTCCTTCTCCCGAACCTCCTCAGCGACTTCAAAAACCGCCGCAGAAAGGACGCGTAATGCAACGCCACGCCTTCAAGATGCGCCTGAACGAAGGGATGGAGGCCGAATACACCCGCCGCCACGATGCGATCTGGCCGGAACTTGCGGACCTTCTTCACCAAGCGGGCATCTCGAACTACTCGATCCACCTGGATGCCGCGACGAATACCCTTTTCGGCTACTTCGAACGCCGCGACGACCATACGATGGACGATCTGCCCAACCACCCTGTGATGAAACGCTGGTGGGCCCACATGGGCGACATCATGGCCACGAACCCCGACGGCTCCCCCGTCGCGATCCCGCTGACCGAGACGTTCTATCTCCCCTGACCACTCCTCGTTCGGCTCCGCCTCCTCCTCGCCCGCGATGAGAAGCGCAGCGCATGAAGAGCTGTCACCACCGCGACACTGCCTCCCGCCATGCACCAGCATAGCCGGTCCAAAGCGGATCACTCTCCGGCTGAACCTCCACCGCCGAAGCAGCTGTGACCGCCAGAGGCCCCGCCAGCAGCGCTGCCCCCAACCCCGTCCCGGCCCCCTGACCCGATCCGCGCACCACCCGCCCCGTCGCCGTCGCCAGCATCCGCAGGAACGCGAGGTTCCCCCCGAACGCCCCCTCCACGATCACCGGCCCCTCGGCACCGACCAGCGAAAGACACTCCGCCCCCATCAACGCCGCATAGAACGACGCCGCCGCCATCCGCGCTCCGCCTTCCGGCTCGCAGCCAATCCAGCCGAACCGCTTTCCCGGAAACGGCCCGGTGTCGGGGTGCAAGGACGGCATCGCCATCACCCGCCCCTCCAGCACCGACGCAAGATCATCCGACGAAGGCTCCACAATCCGCCCCCCCATGATCTCCTCCATCTCGCGCCCGCCCATGAACCGCGCCGTCGGCACCGGCTGACCAAGGGCGTTCACGTTCACCAGCACATCCCGCGCGGCGTCCAATTCCACCGCCCGCCCGCCCAAAGCCATCACGATCATCCAGGTCCCCGTAGACAGCACCCCGCACGGAGCCTGGCCCAGATGCGGCACCAGCGACGCATTGGAATCGTGTATCCCGCACAGCACCGGAGTCCCCACCGCCAACCCCGTCGCATCGGCGACCGAAGGCAAGACCGGCCCCAGCACATCCGCCGCCTTGCGGACCGGGGGGAAGAACACGTCCCACGCCATCCGGCGAACAAGAGACGAAAACCGCCCCTCCCAAGGGTTCCACAAATCCGTATGGCAGCCCAAAGACGTCGCCTCGCTCGCCGCCACGCCCGACAGCCGGAACGCCCAATACTGCGCCAACATCAGCACATGCCGCGCCCTGGCACACTCCGCCGGATACGTCCGTGCCAGCCAGTACAGCTGCGCCCCGACATTCAGCCCCAGCGGCAGACGCGGCGAACCTGTCTCGGCAAACTCTGGACGCACTGCATCATAAGCGGCCGCACAAGAGTCCGGCCCGACATGCTCATAATCCAGCATCGGCAGCACCAGCTTGCCACCTTCATCCACCAGAACGCAGGCCGCCCCATGCGTGGTGATCGACACCGCATCCACTCCCCGCGCCGCCGCCAGCTTCAGCCCGGACAGCGCAAAGCGCCACAGCGCCTCGATGTCATGGTGCGGATAGATCCCGTCCCGCACGACCGCATTCGGCGTCCGCGCCAGCACCTCCTCGGTCCCGGTGGAAAGATCGACGACCAGCACTTTGGCATTGGTCTTGCCAATATCCAGTACCGCAATCCGCCGCATGACCCCATCCCCCGAAAATCCATGGGAAAAGCCTATCCGATTGATTTCAATGGGGGAAGCAAAGGTTGGTGACCCCGGATGGATTCGAACCATCGACCTGCCGCTTAGGAGGCGGCCGCTCTATCCCCTGAGCTACAGGGCCCCGTGCCGTGAGGCTGATGCCGTCATGCGACGAAACGCGCGGCTTTTCAACTGTCGGAAATGAAAAGGGGAGGCAAGTTTTGGCCCACTGCCTCCCCCTTGGTCCGACGCATCCAGTTTGAGAGCTTGCAGGATACGCCGAATATCGCCAGCACAAGATGGCTGTTAGCGGTAACATTAGCAGGTGAAACCGGCTTGGACAAGCCTTCTCTTTGGCGCTAACAAGAGACAACGCACCAACCGGATCAGCCCATTGACGAAGCCGACCCCCGACACGCGCCACACCCTTACTCTTCGTGATGTATCCGAAGCCTCGGGCGTCTCTGAAATGACGGTCAGCCGGGTCCTGCGCAACCGGGGCGATGTTTCCGCCCCGACCCGCGAAAAGGTGCTCGATGCCGCCCGCACCCTTGGCTACGTCCCGAACAAGATCGCCGGAGCCTTGGCCTCCCAGCGGGTGAACCTTGTCGGCGTCGTCATCCCAAGCCTCTCGAACATGGTCTTCCCCGAAGTGATGACCGGCATTTCCGAGGTGCTGGACGGCACCGGTCTGCAACCCGTCGTCGGCGTGACCAACTACCTGCCCGACCGCGAGGAATCGGTGATCTACGAGATGCTGTCCTGGCGCCCCTCCGGCATGATCATCGCAGGGCTTGAACACACCACCGCCGCCCGTGCCATGCTGGGTCGCGCAGGCATTCCCATCGTGGAGATCATGGATATCGACGGTGATCCCATCAACCACGCCGTCGGCATTTCCCACCGCCGCGCCGGTCGCCAGATGGCCGAGGCGATCATCGCAGCCGGCTACCGCAAGATCGCCTTCCTTGGCACCCAGATGCCGAACGACTTCCGCGCCAAGAAGCGGCTTGAGGGGTTTGAAGAGGCACTGGCCAAGGCCGACCTTACCCTTGTCGACCGCGAATTCTACTCCGGCGGCTCTGCCTTGCTGAAGGGCCGCGAGATGACGGCAAACGTCCTGTCCCGCAGCCCCGATGTGGATTTTCTCTATTATTCCAACGACATGATCGGGGCAGGGGGACTTCTCTGGTGCCTCGCCCAAGGTATCGACGTCCCCGGACGCATCGGCCTTGCGGGTTTCAATGGGGTGGAACTTCTCGACGGCCTGCCCCGAAAGCTTGCCACAATGGACGCCTGTCGGTTGGAGATCGGTCGCAAAGCCGCCAAGCTGATCGCCGACGCCCCGGCAAAGGCGCAGGTCGAGGAATTGTTTCCGACTTTGCAACCCGGGGACACGATCAGAGGCTAAGGATCGCGCGCTCCCATCCGCGCCAAATGCCCAGGGCGTTGCCAATTTGATACGCTTTGGCAGCGGAAAACCGGCTAAAGATTGAAATATTCTGTCGTTGGCGTAGGCTAAGACAGTATTTTTATGTCGAGGGTCAGGTATGCGTGCCACCGTCGGATTGTTTGCAGCCGCAGGACTGTATTGCTCCCAGGCCGTCGCCCAGGACGCGCTGTCCTATGATTTTGGCGGTCGGGTCGGGATCGGTTGGCTGAATACGGAAACGGCAAGCAGCACTCCGGTCGGGTTCGGCTACGACGGCTATGTTCTGCGGGCAGAGGGCACCGGGACCATTGATCTTGCCCTGTCAGACAGCTTCAACATCGGTGCCGTCGCACGGGTGATGCTTCAGAAGGGCCAGGACTCCACCTATGCACTGGTCAGACCCTTCCCAAGCACGACTCCCGGTTCCAAGTTCAACAGTCAGGATATCGACCTGGCCGTCTACGCGTCATTGGGCCCCGTCACTCTAAGCTTCGGCGAAATGCAGACCGCCTTCGAACTTGCAACGCGCAAGGTCGGGCAGGGCGGGTCGATCCTTGATGGGGGCAATGCGGTATGGCAGGCCATTGGCGATGCCTCGGGCAGCCTTGGGTCGGTCGATTCCAACTCGCAAGGTCCTGGAGACCCCAAGGACTTTACCACAATCCGCGCGGACGTCGCCCTGTCCGACTTCGTTTTTTCCATTTCACAGTCCCGGCAGGCCTCTATCGGGTCCTTCTTCGATGCGGAAACGACCGTCCGGTCTGCCGGTCTGACGTGGCAAAAGGAAATCGGTTCGGGCAAGCTCTCTCTCGGGGGCGGCGTTGACCGTGGGCCTACCTACACGTTCAGGTCCGCAAGCCTTGGCTGGGAGATCGAAGGCCTGAACCTTGTCGTCAGCCGCATAGAACGGGCGCCACTGGTTCCCAGCTCGTTCCTCGCCGATTTCGAAGTGACATACCTTGGCTGGTCCGCGTCCTACGACTTCGACGACTACACACTGGGCTTTGCGACAGCCAATCAGGACAACCCCAACGGTCGGACGACCTTCGCTGGCGATGCACAGGCTTTCTGGGCGGCGTGGAGACCGCGTGACAACATGTCGGTCGATTTCGAAGTGTCGAAGAACGACTATCGCCCGTCATCATCGCAGGACACCCGGAAGGCCAGTCTGGCTGTTTCTTACAGCTTCTGATGGTCCGGTTTCGCCGGTCGGTTCGGGGCCATGCCTGGGAATATTCTTGTACTGGAAGCCTTGAGAACCGCCGTGCGCTAGCAACAGCACGTTCTGCCAGAATGTTACCATCCGGTAAACGCCCGCAACCAACCCATTGAAATCAAAAGGATGACGCGACGTGTCCACTGTGGACACCCTTCAGCGCCGCCCACACGATCCCCGCGCGCCGCTGCATTTCCGGCACCCCCAGCGGGTGCCCCAGGAATTCATCGACCCTCATCAACTCCCACCGCTGCCCCTCGTCTCCGAGCCGGATGGAGGCGACCTCGTCAACCGACAGCCACCCCCCGAAGAAGACCGACTCTCGCCCTTCCTCGACCATCGACGGGAACAGCCCCCGCCAGACCAGCCGGTCGGCAGCCAACATCAGCCCGAACTCTTCCTCAAGCTCGCGAAGCAGGCAATCCTCCAGCCCCTCCTCCCCCTCGCGACCCCCGCCGGGCAGGTCCCAAAGGCCGGGCCAGCGCAGGCCGGGTTTTTCATCCCGCAGGTAGACCAGCACCGCGCCAGCGCAAAACAACGCCGCCTTCGCCCCGGTGAAATCCACCTAGCGGTGGTCGTTGATATCGCGATCCCAGATCTTCACCTGCCCCTCGCGAACCCCGACGACGCGGCGCAGGACCAGCCAGGCCACGACCGAGACGACAGCGAAGATCAGGATCAGCGCAGGGACGCTGGCCGGGATGCCGAACCCGACCAGCGCCCCGGTCACGATTGCCCCGATGGCGAAGCCAAGGAAGATGAACCCCGGCACCAGAATTTCCAGCACCCCGAGCGCGAAGCCCAGGATGACCCAGGCCCACCAGGTTCCGGCAAGTTCGGTCAGCATGTCAGCCCCGTCCTTTCAGCATCTTGAACGCGTCCCCGAAGGCCTCCAGCGCGTGTGCCGGGATCAGGATCGTCTGCTTGCCCTCGCCGACAGCGATGGCCTGCATCGCCTCGACCTGCTTGAGCGCAACCTGAAACTGCGCGGCCTCCAGCCCGTTCTCCTTGATTGCGACCGCGATCACCCCGGTCGCATAGGCCTCGGCATCCGCCGTCACCCGCCGCCCCTTCGCGGCCTGTTCAGCCGAGTAAAGGTCAGCGTCGGCGGCAAGCTCGACAGATCGCTTCTTGCCCTCAGCCTCCATCACCTGTGCCCGCCGCGCCCGTTCCGCGTTCAGCTGCTGCATCATCGCAGCCCGGGTCGCTTCATCCAGGTTCACGTCCAGGATCTCGGCTCGCGTGACCTCGACCCCCCAGTCGTCAACCATTGCCGACACCTGCTCGCGGACCCGTTCGATCAGCTGCGCCCGGTTCGACTGCACCTGATCCAGCTCCAGCTTGCCGATTTCCGACCGGACGATCCCCGCCACGGTCGTGGCGATGGCACCATCGACATCGCGGATGCGGTAGACGGTCTTTTCCGGCTCTGTCACCCGGTAGAACACGCTGGTTTCCACTTTCACCAAGGCGTTGTCGGCGGTGATTGCGTCCTGCGTGGCGTTGGGCAACTGGCGTTCCAGCACCGAAACCTTGTGCGCGATCCGGTCAAGGAAGGGCCACACGAAGTTCAGGCCCGGCCCAAGGACCGAGCGCAGCTGCCCGAAACGTTCCACGACATGCTTTTCCGACTGCGGCACGATCCGCACGCCAAGGAAGATGCAAAGGATGATGAAAAGCGCGATGGCCAAGTAGACGCCGGGCCAGCCGATCAGGAAATTGCCATTCATGAGAAGTCCTCCAGTTCAAATCTGCTGTGGCCGTGGCCCGGTCTTGGGCCCGGAAGCGTTGACGGGAATGTGACCTCTCGTTGCCTCCAGTGCAAGAGGCAGCGGCGCGGACTTCCCCCCCTTCCCGGAACCGGATAGGGTCCCCGCGCCTGATCCGAAGGAAGCCTGTCATGACCCAGCGCCTGCATCTCGTCTTCGGCGGCGAGCTGGTAGACCCGCAATCGAACGTCTTTCGCGACGTGGGCCAGATCCACATCGTGGGCATGTTCCCGACCTATGACGCCGCCTTCAAAGCCTGGAAAGCCGAGGCGCAGCGCACCGTCGACAACGCCCACATGCGCTATTTCATCGCTCATATCCACCGCTTGCGGGATGAGGCAAAGCCCGGTTCCGCGACCGAGGAGCTTGGGCACTGATCCATGTCCTCCTCGCTTGGCCTGACGCTTTACAATCTGGGCCAGCGGCGTGAGCCGGGCGACGGCCCGGCCCGCCCGGCGCGTCCTGCGGGACGGCTTATGTGGCTGCACGCGCCGGGCGAAGGGCTGGTCAGCCCGATGCGGGCACTGGCCCGGCGGCTGGTCGAGGAAGATGGCCTGCCTGTCCTGCTGACAGCGCCGGTTCCCGTGTCGGCCCATCTCGGCGTGATCGTCCAGCCCCCTCCGGTGGACAGCCCGGTTGATGCGCGGGCGTTTCTCGACCACTGGCGCCCCGAGATCGCGATTTTCGCCGGAGGCCAGTTGCGCCCCGCGGTGATGCACGAGGCAGGCGAGCGCAAGATCCCGATGCTGGTCGTGAACGCCAAGGCCCCCGCCTTCCTGCGCGAACGCGATGGCTGGTATCCCGGCCTCATGCGTTCGGCGCTGGCGCGGTTCCGGATGATCATGGCGGTGGACGAGGCGGCGGCACGTGCCTTCCGCAAGGGCGGGGCCGCGCTGTCTTCGGTGGCTGTCACCGGGCGGATGGAGGAAGAGGGCATCGTCCTGCCGGGGCTGGAGGCCGAACGGGCCAGCCTCTCGCGTCTTCTGGCGGCCCGCCCCGTCTGGTTCGCTGCGGGCGCGACCGAAAGCGAAGAAGCCGGGGTCCTGCAAGCCCACCGCATGGCCTTGCAACACGCGCACCGCCTGCTTCTGATCCTGATGCCCGAACACCCCGCCCGCGCCGCCGTGCTGGCCCCGCAGCTGGAGGACGTGGACGGCTGGGCCGTTGCCCAACGCGGGCTGGAGGAAGAACCCGAGGCCGACATCGAGGTCCTCGTCGTCGACAACCCGGCCGAATACGGGCTTTGGTACCGGCTTGCCCCGGTCACCTTCCTGGGCGGCAGTCTGTTCGGCCGGGGCCCCGTCCGCAACCCGATGGAGGCGGCGGCCCTTGGCTCGGCGATCCTGCACGGACCGCGCACCGGGCTGTCGGGTCCGGTCTTTGGTCGGCTGGGTGCTGCGCGGGCAACCCGCGTCGTCGCCTCGGCCAGCGAACTTGGCGATGCGTTGGGCGACCTGCTTGCCCCCGACCGCGCCGCCCGGCTGGCTCAGGCCGCCTGGGCCGTCGCCAGTGAAGGCGCTGAAGTGACCGAAGGCATCCTGACCCGTATCCGCGCCATCATGGACGGGGAAGATTGATGCGCGCCCCCGGCTTCTGGTGGCGCGCGCCAGACCGCCCCGGCCTTGTGCCGCGCCTTCTGGCCCCGTTGGGGTGGGTCTACGCCGCTGGCACCGCGCGGCGCTTGACGCAGACCGGCTACACCCCGCAGGTCCCGGTGATCGTCGTGGGCAACCTGACCGCAGGCGGCGCAGGCAAGACCCCCACGGTCATTGCCCTGATCGAGCGTCTGTTGGCACGGGGCCGCATGGTTCACGTTGTCAGCCGGGGCTATGGCGGGAGGTTGGAAGGCCCGGTCCGGGTGAATGAGGCCCGCCACACCGCTGACGAAGTCGGCGATGAGCCGCTGCTCCTCTCCGCCTTCGCGCCGGTCTGGGTGGCCAAAGACCGCGCCTCCGGGGTTCAGGCGGCAGAAGCGGCGGGCGCAGAGGTGATCCTTTTGGACGACGGCTTTCAAAGCCCGTCGGTGCAGCCTTCGTTGTCCCTGATTGTGGTGGATGCCGTGCGCGGCTTCGGCAACGGCCTTTGCATTCCCGCCGGTCCCTTGCGCGAACCCGTGGCCGTGGGGCTGTCCCGCGCAAATCTGATGCTGACCATCGGCGACGCCGTCGCACAAACCAGCTTCGACGCGACATGGCCGGACATCACCCTCCCCCGCCTGCGTGGGGCGTTGCAGCCTTTGCAGATGGGCATGGACTGGAAAGATCAACCCGTGCTGGCCTTTGCCGGAATAGCCGACCCCGCCCGCTTCTTTGCCACGCTGAAGGCGGAAGGGGCGATCCTGATCCGGGGCGAGGCGCTGGCCGACCACGAAGCCCTGTCAGAAACCCTTCTGCGCCGGTTGGAAGCGGAAGCTGATGCAGCCGGGGGCCA
>JANMGI010000051.1:0-4229 GCA_031374565.1 Paracoccaceae bacterium
GTCCGCAGGCGGGTCCTCCACCGGCGTATCCGCTGCCACTTCCGGCTCCGGTGCCGCCGCAGACCGCTCGGGCCGCGACTTCGGCCGGATCGAGGTGGTCATCCCCGTCTCCGCCGTCTGGTCCTGATTGGCCTCGGTCTGCGTCACATCGCCGGTATCTTCGGCCACCGTCGCCTCGGTCGGTTGCTGGTCCACGACCGGCGTGTCGCTTGGCTGATCACTGACGGCGGGTTCAGGCGTGTCCGACGTCTGCGCATCCGTCTCCGGCTGCACCGGATCGGGCGCGATGATCGCCTCGGCCTCCGGCGCGGGCTGAATCTCGGTCGAATCCGACTGGATCGCCTGCTCGTCCTGAGCCTGCACCGCATCGCTGGCGGGCGGCACCACGACCGGATCGGGCTCGGGCACCGGGTCCGGCACAACCTCCACCGGCGGCGGCGCTTCGACCGGCGGCTCTTCCGGCGGCGGTTCCTCAGGCGGGGGCTCCACCACCGGGTCGGGCCGCGCCTGCGGTCTGACCGGCGCAGGCTCCTCGGCAGGCTTCGCCGTCGCCGCCTGCAATTCGGCAAACGCATCGCTGGAAATCGTCGAGGCCGTCATCGTGATCGTTTCAGGGGGCTTGTCCGCCGCAAACAGCCAGTCGCCGACCAGAACCCAAAGGGCGACCCCTATGTGCCCGACCGCCGAAACCACCGTTCCCGTCTGGAAGCGCCTCTCCATCAGCCTCAGCCGCCGTCATTACCAGAGTTTGACGCATCACCGGCCCCAAGGCTTGGCGCCGCCGCATCGGTGACAAAGGCAATCTCGTTGAAACCGCCCGCGTTCAGGGCACCCATGACCTGCGCCACCCGCTCATAGGCCACCGCCCCGTCTGCCCGCAGGTAGATCTTCTGCGACGTCCGCTCGGCCGCGATGGCCTGCAACTTGCCGATCATCTCGGCATCGCTGACTTCCGTGGTCTGGATCGCCAGCCGTCCGTCCGCGGTGACGGTCACCGTCAGCGGCTCCTCCTGTTCCGTCGGCAAGGCCGCCGCCGCCGTCTCCGGCAGTTTGACCGGCACGCCCACGGTCAGCATCGGGGCCGCCACCATGAAGATGATCAGAAGCACCAGCATCACGTCGACCATTGGTGTGATGTTGATCTCGCTCATCGCCGCCGACCGGCCACCCCGCCTGCGGCCCCCGCGCCGCCCGCCGCCACCGCCCCCGTTGCCCACGCTCGCGCCCATGGCTTATGAATCCAGCTGGCGCGACAGGATCGTCGCGAACTCATCGGCAAAGGCCTCATATCCCCCGATCACCCGGTCGATGTCTGCCGACAGCTTGTTGTAGAAAACCGCCGCCGGAATGGCCGCGACCAGTCCCACACCCGTTGCGAGGAGCGCCTCGGCAATCCCCGGTGCCACGACCGCAAGGCTGGTGTTCTGGCTGATGGCGATCTGCTCGAAGGAATGCTTGATCCCCCAGACCGTGCCGAAAAGCCCGATGAATGTTGCCGTAGACCCCGTCGTCGCCAGGAAGCTCAGCCCCCGGTTCATCAGCTCGCTTTCGCGGCTGATCGCCACGTTCATCGCCCGGTCGATCCGGCTTTGCGCCCCCGCGATCAGCCCGCCGTCCTGCTTGTGACTGCGCCGCCACTCCAGCATGCCCGCCGCGAAGATCTTCTCGGACTGGCCCTGTGGCTCCGACCCGATCTTCTCGAAAAGCTCGTCCAACGGCTCACCCGACCAGAACGCCCGGTCAAAGACCGCCGCCTCGGCTTTGGCCTTCCGCAGCACAAGGTGCTTCTGAATGATGATTGCCCAGGACCAGAAGGACATGACCATCAGCATCAGCATGACGATCTTCACCGTCAGCGTCGCGCGGGCAAAAAGGGCGAACATGGAGAAATCAATCTCCTGCGCCATCGCAAGGGTGTTGGTATCCATACGCCTGCTCTTGTTGATCGGGCCGTTAGTCGGCTCCGTTACCCTTGATTCTATCAAGATTGCAGGGGGAATGCCAACACAAGTCTGCGTTGGGCAGGGTTTCGCCGCCTGATGACGGAAGATGTCATCATCGGTCAGGTCCGCCGCGCACCATCGGTAGGGTGGGCAATCTGCCCACGCGCCACACCGTCTGCAAGAGACAGGCCGTCTCTCAGTGCAACGGTCCCGACAGCTTCGCCCGCACCTCCACCGGCAGCCGCGCGGCATGGCCGTCGTCGCCCAGGCAGACGAGCGTCACGACCGCCGCAAAGATCCGCTCGCCCCCGCGCATGATCGCCTGCTCCAGCACGATTCTCGCCCCGCCCAGCGACTGCAACTTTGTCTCAACCACCAGATCGTCGCCAAACTTTGCCGGCCGCAGGTAATCCGCCTCGACCCGGCGCACCGCAAAGACGACCCCTCCGCGCGCCCGCAACGCCATCTGGTCCACCCCAAGGCTTGCAACCCATTCGGTCCGCGCCCGTTCGATGAACTTCAGGTAGTTGGCATAATACACGATGCCCGCAAGGTCGGTGTCCTCGTAATAGACCCGCACGCCAAACCGATGCGTCAAACCCTGGCCTCCCGACTTGCCCTTGCCGGGGGGGGAATAGCACGAACACCCGCGCGTCACAAAGCCCGCGCTATCGGGGCCCGCACCGGACGCAGTCTGTCATACGCCAGGTGAAACACGTAGGCGTACGCCGCATACAGCAGCGTCAGCCCCAGATCGGCCAAGAGCGCCGCCCGAAGCGAAAGCCCGCCCCAGCCTGTCAGAAGCGGCAGCGACACGACCAGCGCTGTCGCCTCCAGACTGAACGCGTGGACCAGCCGCCAGCGCTGCGGCCGGTCGCTGGCAGCCCGGCCCGTCAGCCGGAAATCCGCCCAATCGAAGGCGGTGTTATGGACCGGCGACCACAGCATCACCGCCCCCGACAGTGCCAGCATCAGCCAGAACGCCTCGCTGGTCGAACCGCCGCCGAAGATCGCAAACAACGGGATCGACAGGCAAAGCCCCCCGGCCTCGTAGGCCACGGTCTGGAACGCCCTCTCACGGGGGGAACGCAAGGTCATGCTGGCTCCGGAAACGGATGGGCCGTCGTGCTTGGAAATGAAACTCGGTCGAAATCTGGTGCCGGCGAAATCTGGCGCTAAGCGGACTCTATCACTCCCGGCGGGAAGCGCCGCGTGAATTAACCGCCAACCTGCACCGCGACTGATCCCCGGCCCGCCCTGGCACAGGTCTTAACAGCCGGTAAACGCCCGCGGCCAAGCTCTTGCAAACATTGACCTGGATTCAGTTGTCCACTGTGGACACCCGCGCCGCCAGCCGCAGCGCGTGGCTTGCATCCCGCGCCAGAACCGGCAAAAACGGATGATACCCCGCCCGGATCACCGCCCCGATCTCGGGCCGCAGGATCACGCGTCCCCCCACCCGCGCCAAGGGAGAGGTCCCGTCGAACGCCCGGTCCGACCACAGCAAGATCGTCTGCACCGCCTGGGCCAGCGCCAGCGTCTCCGCCTCCATCCCTGCCAGACCGTCATCCATCTTCAGGAACACGAACGCGGCCTTGATCGCCCCACCCGCGTCGAACCGGAAGATCCGGTACTGGTTCGCCCCCGCCGCCTCCAGCCTCGTGACCAGCCCCGACAGTTCCGGCACCAGCCGGTCAAGGTCCGGCACCTCCAGAAGCTCGCCCCAGTCGCGGACGAAGAACACCATCAGGTTCGCCCCAAGCTCCGGATCGACGGCCCCCATCTCGTGCCCGGCCAGCGCCACTACAGCCTCGAAAGCCCCCTTGATCACCGGCAGACTCGCGTCATCAACCCCAAACACCACCGGCACGATCGCCCGCCCCCACCGCGCGAACAGATACTGCCCGTCGCTGCGGGTGAACAACGCCTCGATCTCGCCCGGTCCCATCCGCCGCCCTCCAGAAATTCCGCGCGGGCTATCATAGAGGATAGTCCTCCGACACCCTTTCACTTTGGCTTTCACATTGGCCGAAATATCCCGGGGGTTTGGGGGCAGCGCCCCCATCACCCAAGGAGGAGGGCGCAAGCCCGACGACGAGACAAAAGCCTCGCGCGCCAGCGCTCCGCCTACTTCCCGCCAAACAGATCCGCCTGACCCAGTTTTCCAGTGTCGGGCACCTTGGGCGCTTCCAGCCCCAGATGCCGCCAGGCCTTCGCCCCCAGCATCCGCCCCCGGGGCGTCCGCAGGATCAGGCCCTGCTGCAAGAGATAGGGCTCGATCACCTC
>JANMGI010000332.1:0-1873 GCA_031374565.1 Paracoccaceae bacterium
GGAGAGGGGTGTGTTTCCCGGAGCAAGTATGCGGATCATTGGTGGCAGCCGTCGTGGGTTGAAGCTGGCCCAGGTGGGCGAGGGCGACGTGGCGGCGCATCTGCGCCCGACCTCGGACCGGGTGCGTGAGGCGATTTTCAATCTGTTGATCAATGCGCATGGCAACCCGGTTGCGGGGGCGCGGGTGCTGGACCTTTTCGCCGGGACCGGGGCTTTGGGGTTGGAGGCGCTAAGCCGGGGGGCGGTGGACGTGACGTTCGTCGATGACGGGGCGAAGGCGGTGGCCTTGATCCGGGCGAACATCGCCAAGATGCGGGCCGAAGGAGAGACCCGGGTTTTGCGCCAGGACGTGCGGAAGCTGGGGCAGAACCTTGGTGCAGGCTATGGGCTGGTTTTCCTGGACCCACCTTATGGGAAGGGGCTGGGTGAGGCAGTCTTGCCAACACTGGCAAAGGGCGGCTGGTTGGTGCCTGGGGCGATGGTCGTTTGGGAGGAAGGGGCGGCTGTGGCGGCCTCCGTGGGGTTCGAGACGGTGGACCAAAGGAAGTATGGGGATACGGTGGTGACCTTGCTGAGGGTGGCGGGATGACGAGTCTGAACATTTCGTTCGATCCCCGGTCGGAAGCCATGCGCAGGATTGAGCGAAGCTATGCGGCAAAGACTGCGAAGCGCTCGATTGCGCGCTATGCCTTTCCTGCCAGCTTGGCTGCCTTTGCCCTAGCTTTGTTTGTCGTCTATCTTCTGACCGGGCGAACGCGGATTGATCTGGTATCCCTTCTGCCGACGCTGGCGTTCTTCTTCACATATGATGCAGTCCGGGTATTCGGAGAGCGGAGGCTTGCGGTCGAAGGGGATGCGGCTCCGATCCGAAACAGGGCGACGACGCGTCTTCAGCTTGATGACGCCGGGGTGCTGGTGGATGGAGCGAAGGTCTTGTGGAGTGAAATCATCGAGGTGATCCAGGTAGAGCAAGGAACGGTTCTCACTCTTTCTCCAAAACAGGGATTGCCGATCCCAGACGAAGCCTTGCCAGAGGGATTGGCACGAGAGGCGCTTTTGGCCCTAATCTCCGAATGGCGCGGCAAATGACCCGCCCCGACGCCGTGCTGTTCGACTGCGACGGTGTGATCGTCGACAGCGAAGGGCCGACGTTTCTGCTTTTCCTGCATGACCTTGCGCAGTACGGCCTGCCGATGTCGATGGAGGTGTTCGAGTCCGAGTTCGTCGGCGGCACGGTCGAGATGGTGGCGATGCGGGCACGGGCGGCGGGGGCGCGGCTGCCAGAGGGGTGGGTTGCTGACTTCTATGCCCGGATGTACGCGATGCTGGCCGCCGGGGTGCCGCTGGTCGACGGGGTGACCGGGGTGCTGGACCGGCTGGACGAAGCGGGAGTTCCCTTTGCCATGGGGTCGAACGGGTCACTGGCGAAGATGGACATCACCCTTGGACAGCATGGTCTAAAGCACCGCTTTCGGGCGGTTCTGTCCGGGCAGGAGATCGGTCACCCAAAGCCCGCGCCGGATGTCTATCTTCAGGCGGCAGCGGCATGTGGGGCCCGACCGGAAGCCTGCGTGGTGATTGAAGACAGCGCGCAAGGGGCGCGGGCGGGGTTGGTGGCAGGGATGCGCGTGCTGGGCTACGCAGAGCATGGCCCGGACACGCCCACGGCACGTGTACTGACGGCGCTGGGTGTGCCGCTGTTCCACCGGATGGCGGATTTGCCGGACCTCTGGGGGATTGGTGCGCTGTAGCGCACCCTACAGTTTGCGCCTTGCCCGGAGGGCGGCGCCGATGGTGCCATCGTCGAGATAATCCAGTTCGCCGCCTATGGGGACGCCCTGGGCGAGGGTCGTGATTTGCGCATCAGTCCCGG
>JANMGI010000090.1:0-2387 GCA_031374565.1 Paracoccaceae bacterium
GCGCGAGGATGTGCGCAAATGGCACCCCGGCCAGGACTGGGTCTTTCAGCCCGGCGGCATGGGCGTCTTCGATCCCGGCATCAACGCCCTCTCGATCCTGACCGAGATCCTCCCGCGCCCCGTCCACCTGACGCGCGCCACACTGGAGTTCCCCTCGAACCGACATACCCCCATTGCCGCGCAACTGACCTTCTCCAACAACGTCACCGCCGATTTCGACTGGCGGCAAGAAGGCCCGCAGACCTGGGACATCGACATCCAGACCGATCGCGGCACCCTCGCCCTCCGCATGGGCGGCAACGTGCTCGAGATCGACGGCAAACCCATGGCCGGGGAGAACACCATCATGGGCGAATACCCCGCCCTCTACGCCCGGATGGCCGACCTTGTCCGTCACGGCACATCCGACGTCGACCTCGCCCCCATGGTCCACGTCGCCGACGCCCTGACCCTTGGCGAACGGCTCACCACCGACGCCTTCGACTTCTGATAGGAGACCCCCAATGCTGACCGGAAAACACCTGATCGCGGGCACGTGGACCCACAACGACCAGACCTTCGCTTCCTCCCCCGCCCACGGCCCGTCGCACGACTTCTCTGTCGGGACCCCGGCCCACGTGAACGCCGCCTGTGACGCTGCCGAGGCCGCCTTCCCCGCCTACGCTGCCAAGACCCGCGCCGAACGGGCCGCCTTCCTGAGCCGCATCGCCGACGAAATCGAAGCGCGCGGGCCAGAGATCACCGAGATCGGCACCCAGGAAACCGGCCTCCCCGCCGCCCGCCTTGAAGGCGAACGTGGCCGCACAACCATGCAACTGCGGCTCTTCGCCAGCCATATCCTGAAAGACGACTGGCTCGACCGCCGCCAAGACACCGCCCTCCCCGACCGTCAGCCCGCCCCGCGCCCCGACATCAAACTGATCCAACGCCCCATCGGCCCCGTCGCCGTGTTCGGCGCGTCGAACTTCCCCCTCGCCTTCTCTACCGCCGGGGGTGACACCGCCAGCGCCCTCGCCGCCGGTTGTCCCGTGGTCGTCAAAGGCCACTCCGCCCACCCCGGTGCCGGCGAGATCGTGGCGCAAGCCATCCTCGCTGCCATCCAGGCTTGCGACATGCCACCCGGCACATTCTCTCTGGTGCAGGGCGGCAAGCGTGACGTCGGCGAAGCCCTCGTCCAGCACCCCCACATCAAGGCCGTCGGCTTCACCGGCTCCCTCGCTGGGGGCCGCGCGCTCTTCAACCTCTGCGCCCAGCGGCCCGAACCGATCCCCTTCTTCGGCGAGTTGGGCTCTGTGAACCCCATGTTCCTCCTCCCCGCCGCCCTTGCGAACCGCGGCGAAACCATCGCCAAAGGCTGGGCCGGGTCGCTCACGATGGGCGCAGGCCAGTTCTGCACCAATCCCGGCATCGCCGTCCTGATCGACGGCGCGCAAGCCGATGCTTTCGTTGAAACCGCCAAGAGCGCCCTCACCGCTATCGGCCCGCAGACCATGCTCACTGACGGCATCGCCGAAGCCTACCGCGCAGGCCGTGACCGCGTCGCCGCCGGGAACGGAGTCCGCTCCGTCCTCACCACAACCTGCGACCTGCGCAACGCCACCCCCTACCTCTTCGAGGTCTCGGGGCAGGACTGGCTGGCGAACCACGCCCTCGCCGAAGAGGTCTTCGGCCCCCTCGGCCTCATCGTTCGCGTCCGCCATGCGTCCGAAATGCAGGACATCGCCCGCAGCCTGCAAGGCCAGCTGACCTGCACGCTTCACCTCGACGACGCCGACACCGACCTTGGCCGCGCCCTGATGCCGATCCTGGAACGCAAGGCTGGTCGCCTTCTCGCCAACGGCTTTCCTACCGGAGTCGAAGTCGTCGATTCGCAAGTCCACGGCGGGCCCTACCCGGCCTCTACCAATTTCGGCGCAACGTCGGTGGGCACTATGTCCATCCGCCGCTGGCTGCGCCCCGTCGCCTACCAGAACATGCCTGCCGCCCTCCTCCCGCAGGACTGGGCCTGACATGGCCCGGATCACCAGCATCGGCCAAATCGACGGGGCCGACGTCCATCAGGCGACCCTTGAAGCAAACGGCCTCAAAGTCACCCTCCTCACCTGGGGCGCGCGACTGGCCGGACTCTGGGTTCCCGACGCGAAGGGCACGCTTGCCGACATCGTCCTCGGCCACGACACCCCGGAGGGCTGGGAAACCCACGGCACCTACCTTGGGGCCACCTGCGGCCGCTACGCCAACCGCATCGCCGGGGGCCGCTTCACGCTGGACGGCAAAACCATCCAATTGGACCGGAACGAGGGCGAAAATACCCTCCACGGCGGCACCCACGGCTTTGACCGCAAGTGCTGGACCATCGAAAGCCACTCCGACAGCCACGTCACCTT
>JANMGI010000110.1:0-1678 GCA_031374565.1 Paracoccaceae bacterium
GGCAGGTTTTAACGGGCCAATTGTGCAACCGGCGTGGCGGTCACGCGCCAAGTCCATGACTTTTCAAGAAGAACGGGGATCAGCCGGACGCAAAAAAAAGGCCGGGCAAGAAGCCCGGCCAGGTCCAACAGGGAGGATGCCGCGCCATAACCCCGACGCGACCAGGGGAACTTGCTGCACAACCAGTGCATGTGAGAAAGGTAGCAAGCGAATCCGACAACAATAAGCCCTAACCGGCAAGATTTCGTGGTTGTTGCAAGGCAGTCGCATTCACCCGTTGCCGGGCTGCCACAATCTCCCTACGCAACCAGCCGATACCCGCCGCTTTCAGTCACCAACAGCCGCGCGTTCGACGGATCGGGCTCGATCTTCTGGCGCAGGCGGTAGATGTGGGTTTCCAGCGTATGGGTGGTGACACCCGCGTTGTAACCCCAGACTTCATGCAGAAGGACATCCCGCGCCACCACGCCGCTGGTCGAGCGGTAGAGGTATTTCAGGATGTTCGTTTCCTTCTCGGTCAGGCGGATCTTCTTTTCCTTCTCGTCGACCAGCATCTTCTGGGCGGGCTTGAAGGTATATGGCCCAAGCTGGAACACCGCGTCTTCCGACTGTTCGTGCGTCCGCAGCTGCGCCCGGATCCGGGCCAGAAGGACCGGGAATTTGAAGGGCTTGGTCACATAATCGTTGGCACCAGCGTCGAGGCCAAGGATCGTGTCGCTGTCCGTGTCATGGCCGGTCAGCATCAGGATCGGGCATTTCACACCCTGCTTGCGCATCCGGCGGCAAAGCTCACGCCCGTCGGTGTCGGGCAGACCCACGTCCAGGATCACCAGGTCGAAGAGGCCAGCCTTGACCTTTTCCATGCCCTCGGCACCGGTTCCGGCTTCGAAGACGTCGAAGTCTTCGGTCATCACCAGTTGCTCGCTCAGCGCTTCGCGCAGGTCGTCGTCATCATCGACGAGAAGGATCTTCCGCAGTCCGGCCATGAGTGCCTCCATTGCCTATGGGGTGGAGATGCGCCCGGATCACGAAGCCTGCAAGATTTGCTACCGAACGCTCACGCGGTCGTGTCGCCTGTGCGGGAATTGTTTCAAACCTGTCAGGTGGCGTTCTTCATCCCAAGGTCATCAAGAGCTGCATCAAGCTGCGCCTCGGTCCAGCTTTCCCGCACGGCCTGGGCAAGGAAGTCGGCCATCGTCCGGGGCGCAAGGCCGCCGACGGGCGGGTTGCGGTCCAGGTTGGTGGGGAAGGGATAGCCCTCGGCGGTGGCCGCGATGACATTGGCCACGTCGATCGCCGGGCCGCCCTGACGCAGGATGGGAAAGACGGCGCGGCTCATCCGGGTGCGGTCGACCGATTCCATCGCCCGCCCGAAGGCAGACGAGACCTGAAAAAGGTTGACCAACCGAAAGCGGTCGGTGGTGTGGTTGGTCCCCGCCCCGTGCATGACGGCGGGGTTGAAGAACAGCGCATCCCCCTTCGACAGCGGCAGCTGGACATGGTGCTGGGCGAAATGGTCCTGAAACTCTGGCCGCGAGAAGGCGAGGTAGCCTTCGTGGAACTGTTGCGAGAAGGGCAGCAGCATCGTCGGCCCGGTTTCCACCGGCATATCGCAATGGGCAAACGCGCCCTGCAGGGTCAAAAGCGGCGAGACCCCGTGGATATGCGCCGGAAAGCG
>JANMGI010000128.1:0-3741 GCA_031374565.1 Paracoccaceae bacterium
GTGCTGGCAAGCTTGGCCGATTCGCGCCTTCCGGCCATCGACCAGAACTCGGCGATGTTTCACAACCGGCATGTCGTCGACGACGGCTACGGCGGCATGGCCCTCGGAGATGAAGGCACCCGATGCGCCACTCTGATTGCCGATCCGAAGACCACCGCGATGGTCATGGGCAACCACGGCATCCTGATCATCGGCCGGACCGTGGCCGAAACCTTCAACCGGCTGTACTACTTCGAACGCGCAGCCGAGACCTACATCCGCGCCCTGCAAACCGGACGCCCCCTGCGGTATCTGCCCGAGGCGGTTGCCGAAAAGACCGCCCAGGAATGGGAAAGCTATCCCGGATTTGCCGACGCCCACCTGCGCGAACTTCGCGCGATCCTTGATGTCGAAGACCCCGGCTACGCCAGCTGATCCCTGCCGGACTTACAGGCGCGCGGCTTCGGCGTGCAGGCGCTCGACCAGCCCCTGGTCAAGGTTCATCCGCGCGGCCAGCATCGCCAGATACCCCTTCTCTGCCGGGGACTCTTCATCCACCACCAGAAGCGAGGCGGCGTAAATCTGCGTCGCTTCGGCTTCCGTTCGGGCCAGACCCGCGATCCGGCCAACATCCAGCGGTGCATCCAACTCGGATGCGATCAAGGCGATTGCCTCGTCGCCAAGACCAAGCTGCGGCAGTTGCCCGTCGATGGCCGAGCGTTCTTCCGGGGTCACAACACCATCCGCCTTCGCCGCCCCGATCATGGCTTGCAGGATGCGCGTCGCCAGATCATCTTGGGCTGCCGCGTCCACCGGTATGAACTCGGTCTCGGGGGCAGGCAAAGCCTGTGTATCGCCACCGCTGCGGCCGGTCTTCCAGTCCGCATAGGCCTTGTAAGCCAGCCCGCCGATGGCCGCCATGCTGCCGATCTTGATGCCGGTCCCCAGCATCCGCCGCCCGCCGCGCGTCAGCAAGACCCCCAGAAGCCCGCCCGCAATCGCCCCCTTGCCCAGGGTCGACTGGCTGTCCCAGCTTGCTTTCGCCTTGTCCGTCAAACCCTTGGCCCCCTGGCCGCCGGTCATCTGGCCAAGGCCGCCGATCAGGGTGTCCAGCAGCGATTTCGCATTAAGCATCATGGCCTCCTTCGGCTTTCACCGCGAATATGGGGCGGGATTTACAACGTCGCAATGACGGCACCTTCACCCGGCCATCCGCCGCCTACGCCTTGCCCCAGCCGCCCCCGCCCGGGGTTCGCATCTCGAAGACCGCGCCTTCCGGCAGATTGCGCTCGTCGTTGCCTTCCAGACGCTCGACCCGACCGTCCGGCCAGTGCACCAGGTTCTCGCCCACCGCGCCAGTGCCTCCACCATCGCCACCGAAGGGGGCCACCTTCCGGCTGCCGCACAGCGTTGTCACCGTTACTGGCTCCAGAAACCGCAACCGCCGCACCGCCCCATCCCCTCCGCGCCAGTGGCCTGCCCCACCCGAGCCCTTGCGGATCGAAAACGCCTCCAGCCGCACCGGGAATCGCTTCTCCAGCACTTCGGGATCGGTCATCCGGGTGTTGGTCATGTGGCTTTGCACCGCGTCGCAGCCCGCAAACCCCGGCCCTGCCCCCGTGCCGCCGGCAATGGTCTCGTAATTCTGGAACGTCTCATTGCCCCAGATGAAGTTGTTCATCGTCCCCTGCGCCGCCGCAACCACCCCCAGCGCCCCATAAAGTGCGTTGCAGGCCGACTGGCTGACCTCGGTATTCCCCGCGATCACCGCTGCCGGAGCAACCGGATTCAGCATCGTCCCTTCCGGCACGATGATCGTCAGCGGCTTCAGACACCCTTCGTTCAGCGGAATCGACTTGCCGACCAAAGTGCGGACCACATACAGCACGACCGCCCGCGTCACGGCCTGTGGGGCGTTATAATTCCCACTGTGCTGGGCGCTGGTTCCGGTAAAATCGACAACAGCCGACCGCCTGACACGGTCAACTGAAACCTTTACCCGAATGGTCGTTCCGATATCCATCGGATATGTGAACGACCCGTCGCTCATCTGATCAATCACTGCCCGGACGCATTCCTCGGCATTGCTCTGGACATGTCCCATATAGGCGACAACCGCCTGAACGCCGTGCAGATCCACCACCCGCAGCAGCTCGCGCCGACCCGTCTCGTTTGCTGCAACCTGCGCTTTCAGGTCCGCGATGTTCTGATCGATCGACCTGCACGGCCAGCGCCCCGATGCCAGCAGCGCCCGCGTCTCGGCCTCGCATAACTGCCCCTGAACCACCAGCGGGAACAGGTCGATGACAACACCCTCTTCCTCGATGGTGCGGCTGTCAGGCGGGGCCGAACCCGGCGTCCTCCCGCCAATATCCGCGTGATGTCCGCGCGATCCCAGCCAGAACGCCACCCGCGCGCCGACAAAGACCGGAGTGATCACCGTCACGTCCGGCAGATGCGTGCCACCGTTCCAGGGCGCGTTCAGCATCCATGCATCGCCGTCCTTTGCCGTAGCCCCAACCGCTGCAATCACTGTCTTCACGGCATGGGACATCGACCCCAGGTGCACCGGCACATGCGGAGCGTTCGCCACCAAATCGCCGCTTGCATCGAAGATCGCACAGGAAAAATCCAGCCTTTCCTTGATGTTGACTGACCAAGCGGTATTGGCAAGCGTCGCCCCCATCTGGTCGGCGACGGACATGAACAGGTTGTTGAACACCTCCAACAGCACCGGGTCCACTGCGGTTCCCGCAGCCGGGGGCCTTGCAATCGCCTCAACCCGCCGCAGGATCAGGTTTGCCTGGCCGTCAACCGCGGCTTCCCACCCTGCCTCGACCACGGTCGTCGCCGTGGCTTCGGCGATGACCGCCGGGCCCATGATGCGTGTCGCCGTGCCACAATCCGCGCGGCGAAACAGCGGCACATCGCGCCACCCATTCGCCCAAAGCCGCAGCTGCGTCTCTGGCATACCGGCCCGTTCCGCAGGTGCCATATCCGGCAGGTCCGCCCCACCCCCCTCGGCTTCCACTGCCAGCATCTCGAACAGCACCGACCGCTCGGGCGAGACAAAACCGAACCGCACTTTGTGTGCCACCGCGAAAGCCTGCGTCATCCTCTCGACTGTGCCGAACGGAACCGGCAAAGACTGGTGCTGCCCATCATATCGCAGATGCGCCGTGCGCGTGATCGTCGGTGCAGCAATACCCTGCGCCGTCAATTCCTCCTCGACCTCAAGCGCCAGCGCTTCGATCCGCGCTTCGGCATCCGTCACCGCATGAAGGGGGGCGTCGAACTGGGTTTCACGCAGGCTGCGCAAATGCGCCAACCCCATGCCGAAGGCCGAAAGCACCCCAGCCTGCGGGTGAATGAAAACCGTTTTCATGCCAAGGGCATCCGCAACGCTGCAAGCGTGTTGCCCCCCTGCGCCGCCAAAGCACTGCAAGGCATAGCCGGTCACATCATGCCCGCGCTGGACGCTTATCTTCTTGATCGCATTGGCCATGTTTTCGATGGCGATGCGCAGGAATCCTTCGGCGATCACCTCTGGGGGGTCAATGCGGCCCGTGGTCAGCGCAACCTCTGTTGCAAGTGCAGCAAACTTCTGGCGCACGACATCCGCATCCAGAGTCTCATCGCCACTGGGCCCGAAGACCGCCGGGAAATGCGCAGGCGACACGCGGCCCAACAGCACATTGCAATCGGTGATCGTGAGCGGACCGCCGCGCCGATAGCAGGCCGGTCCGGGATTGGCCCCGGCAC
>JANMGI010000338.1:0-1895 GCA_031374565.1 Paracoccaceae bacterium
CCGAAACCCTCGCCGCAATGGAGGCACATGTCGCCGCCATGAACGAAGGCCGCGCGGGCGAGGCGATCTGGCTGCTGGAACATCCGCCGCTTTACACTGCCGGAACCTCGGCCAAGCCCGCCGATCTGGTCCAGCCCGACCGCTTCCCGGTCTACCCGGTCGGGCGCGGCGGGCAGTACACCTACCACGGTCCGGGACAGCGGGTGATTTACACCATGCTGGACGTGAAGGCGCGGGGCGGGGATGTGCGCTGCTTTGTCCGCGATCTGGAACGCTGGGTCATCGCCACTCTGGCCGAGTTCAACGTCACCGGCGAAATCCGCGATGGCCGCGTTGGTGTCTGGGTCCAGCGCCCCGACCGCCCCGGCCCCGACGGCCAGCCGGCCGAAGACAAGATCGCAGCGCTTGGCATCAAGCTGCGCCGCTGGGTCAGCTTCCACGGCATCTCGATCAACGTCGAGCCCGACCTGAGCCACTTCGACGGCATCGTGCCCTGCGGCATCCGCGACCATGGGGTGACCAGCCTGGTCGACCTTGGCCTGACGGTGACGATGGCCGATCTGGACGCGGCCCTGATGTCCACCTTCGACCGGGCCTTCCAGCGGACCTGCGGTTGACGCCTACATTCCAGTGGTGCGTCGCTAGCGCATAACACCGCGTCACGCGCGCCCTGCGACGATGTTGCTATTGCATATCAAGGGGTCCCGCCCCCATGTTCGCCCTTGTGAAGACGCCACTCTCGCGGCGCTTCGAACCATATGAGGACACCATGACGAAGTTCATCCTTCTTGCCCTGACCGCTGCTGCAATGGCGGCCCCCGCCTTCGCGCAGGATGCGGCAGCAGGCGAGGAGACGTTCAAGAAGTGCAAGGCGTGCCATTCGATCATCGCGGCTGACGGGACCGAAATCCAGAAGGGGGGCCGCACCGGGCCAAACCTTTACGGAGTGATTGGTCGCGGCGTGGCGGCAGACCCCGACTTTTCCTATGGTGAGTCGATTGCCGCTCTGGGTGCTACGGGCGCTGTCTGGGACGAAGCCAGCCTTGCCACCTACGTCGTCGATCCTGCGGCCTACCTGAAGGCGGCGCTTGGCGATGATGCGGCAAAGTCGAAGATGTCCTTCAAACTGGCCTCGGGCGGCGCAGACGTGGCGGCGTACCTCGCTTCCGTTGCCCAGTAACATCACCAGAAGATCAAGGCCCGCAACGGCTTTGGGGCGCGATCCGGTCACCGGGTCGCGCCCTCTTCGTTTGCCGCCCATTTGCCCGCAATTTCTGTCCCCTGCGACAAAGTCATGCATTGCGACGCGGGCAGCCTGACGCTAAAGACTAGACTGCAAGGGAACCGGGCGGTCCGCCAGCGGCACTGCATCCGGAATGACAAAAACGACCATAGCGGGAGCAGCCAATGGCGGACGCAGCCATCCACGGCCACGAACATGCAAGACCCGGGTTTTTCACCCGCTGGTTTATGTCGACCAACCACAAGGACATCGGGATTCTCTATCTGTTCGCGGGCGGCCTTGTCGGCCTGCTCGCAGTCCTGTTCACCGTCTACATGCGGTTGGAACTGATGTATCCGGGCGTGCAGTACATGTGCCAGGAAGGCGCGCGCTTCATCGCGGACGCTTCCGCGACCTGCACCCCCAACGGGCACCTCTGGAACGTGATGATTACCTATCACGGCGTCCTGATGATGTTCTTCGTTGTCATTCCCGCGCTCTTCGGTGGCTTCGGCAACTACTTCATGCCGCTGCAGATCGGTGCGCCGGACATGGCGTTCCCGCGGATGAACAACCTGTCGTTCTGGCTGTTTATTGCCGGAACTTCGCTTGGTGTGGCCTCGATGCTGGCGCCAAGCGGCGGTGGTGACCTCGGGACTGGATATGGCGGCGG
>JANMGI010000342.1:0-1548 GCA_031374565.1 Paracoccaceae bacterium
GGCACCGCGAAGATCGAGGATATCGACACAGCGAAGGTGATCCTATTGATCGGGACCAACCCACGGGTGGAATCGCCGGTCCTGAACGCCCGTCTGCGCAAGGCCTGGACCAATGGCGCGATGATCGGTCTTTTCGGGGAAAAGGTCGATCTGACCTATGATTACAAGCACATGGGGTCGGACCGCGCGGCGCTGGTCGATCTGGTGGGTCGCGTGACGGAAAAGCCCGACACACTGGTGATCATCGGCCAGGGTGCGATCAACGAAGCGGATGGCGAGGCGGTGCTGAGCCAAGCCATGGCATACGTCCAAGGCTCGGGCGCGAAATTCCTGGTGCTGCACACGGCGGCAGGCCGGGTTGGCGCGATGGACGTGGGTGCGGTGACTGAGGGCGGTCTGGCAGCGGCGTCGGAAGGGGCTGAGGTGATCTACAACCTTGGCGCGGATGAGGTTGAAATCGCGGCAGGTCCGTTCGTGATCTACCAGGGCAGCCATGGCGACCGGGGTGCGAACCGGGCGGACATCATCCTGCCGGGGGCGGCCTATACGGAAGAAAACGGGCTTTTCGTCAACACCGAAGGCCGGCCTCAGCTTGCGTTCCGCGCCGGGTTTGCGCCGGGTGAGGCCAAGGAAAACTGGGCAATCCTGCGGGCGCTGTCGGCGGAAGTGAACGCGCAGCTGCCGTGGGAGTCGCTGGCCGGTCTGCGGTCGGCTTTGATCAAGGCGCATCCGCATTTGGGCCGCATCGACGTGGTGCCGGAAAATGTGTGGCAGCCGCTGGAGGTGAAACTTCCGGCCAAGGCCACGTTCCGCAATGTGACCCGCGACTTCTACCTGACCAACCCGATTGCCCGGGCGTCTTCGGTCATGGCTGACCTCAGCGCCATGGCCAAGGCCCGCGCGGCGGCACCTATTGCGGCGGAGTAAAATGGCGCAACGCCTGTCCCTGCTTGCGACCCTTGGCACCGCGACAGCGGCACTGGGGGCTTGCGCGCCCGCCGGAGAGGTGCCAGAGGAGCGCGGTGAGCCGGCAGTGTATCAGGGGGTCTCGACGATCCTTCTCGACAAGGATCTGGTCAGTTTCAGCGTCTCGATGACGGGTGCTGCGGACCGGACCGAAGTCGAGGCTTACGGCCGCTGTGCTGCCGCGCAATATGCGCTGGATCAAGGGTTTGGCTTCGCACGGCAAGTGCGGACCATTGTGACGAAGAAGGGCCAGACTTGGTACGGGGATGCGGTCTACCTCATCTCGGCCAGCTTGCCAGAGGGCCTGCGCACCATCGACGCCGAAGTGGTGGCGACCGAATGTGCCGAGCTTGGAATACCGACGGTTTGAAGAGGGACTGACATGGACGGCTTCTTTGCCACAGGGTTCGGACTGGCGCTGCTGATCGCGATGCAAAGCCTGCTGATCGTGGCCTTCGTGATGATCAGCCTTTTGTTCCTCGTCTACGGCGACCGGAAGATCTGGGCGGCGGTGCAGTTGCGGCGCGGCCCGAACGTGGTGGGGCCGTTCGGCCTGCTGCAATCGGTGGCCGATGCGCTGAA
>JANMGI010000148.1:0-3621 GCA_031374565.1 Paracoccaceae bacterium
GATCCGCTGGTGGATGGCAACGCGCCACGGCTGGGACGTGCAACCCGACTGGATCTTCACCACGCATGGCCTGGTGAATGGAACCTCACTGTGCATCCAGAGCTTCACCCAACCCGGTGACGGTATCCTTCTGATGACCCCGGTTTACCACGCCTTTGCCCGGATCATCAAAGCCGCGGGCCGTGACGTGGTAGAATGCCCGTTGGCCATGGTCGATGGCCGCGCCCAGATGGACTTCGCCGCCTGGGAGGCCAACCTGACCGGCCGCGAGAAGATGCTGATCCTCTGCTCGCCGCACAATCCCGGTGGCCGGGTCTGGACTGTGGATGAATTGCGGGGCGTCGCCGATTTTTGCGTCAAGCATGACCTGATCCTGCTGTCGGACGAAATCCACCATGACCTTGTCTACCCCGGCCAGAAGCACACCGTGATGCCACTTGCAGCGCCCGGGATCAGCGATCGTCTGGTGATGATGACCGCCACCACCAAGACCTTCAACATCGCCGGGGCCCATATCGGCAACGTCATCATCGCCGACCCTGCCTTGCGCAAGAGCTTCGCCAACACCATGAACGCGATGGGGATTTCCCCAAATTCCTTCGGGATGCACATGGCGACCGCCGCCTATTCGCCGGAAGGTGCAGCATGGGTCGACGCGCTGATGCGCTATCTGGACGGCAACCGGAGGCTCTTCGATGAAGGCATCGCCAAGATCCCCGGCCTGCGGTCGACGTCTCTGGAAGCGACCTACCTTGCTTGGGTTGATTTTTCTGGCACTGGCATGGCACCGGATGAATTCATTCAGCGTGTGCAGAAGGTTGCGAAGATCGCCACCAACTACGGGGCCAGTTTCGGCATCGGCGGCGAAAGCTTCCTGCGCTTCAACATCGCTTGCCCGCGCGCCCATGTGGTCGAGGCGGTGTCCCGGCTGGAACGGGCCTTCGCCGATCTGCAATGATCCGGTTCCTGCGGCTTTTCCTTTATCTCTGCCTGCTGGTCGGCCTCGGTTTCATTGCTGCATCGCTTTACAGCCCGCCGGTGTCAGTGCCCCCACCGCCGCCGCCACCGTTGACTGGCCAGATCGACCGGATCGTGATCGAAATGGCCGCGCGGCGGATGCGGCTTATGCAAGGCGGCAAGCCCGTCCGCACCTATCAGATCGCGCTTGGCTTCACGCCAGCGGGGGACAAGCTGCGGCAGGGTGATGGCAAGACCCCGGAAGGAGAGTTCACCATTGACCGCCGCAATGATGAAAGCGCTTTTCATCTGTCCATTGGCCTGAACTATCCCCAGCCTGATGACATCACGCGCGCCGCACAGGGCGGCTATTCGCCCGGGGGCGACATCTTCATCCATGGCCAGCCGAATGCGCTGCCAGACGGGTTGAAGATCAAGGGTGATTGGACGGCAGGCTGCGTCGCCGTAAGCAACGCGGAAATCCGGGAAATCTGGGCGGTGACGCCCGTGGGCACCAAGGTCGAAATCCGTCCCTGACCGAAGTTTTCAAATAGTCCGGTCCGCAGCCCTCAAAAGCTCCGTTCCGATTTCTTCAACAAAATCGGAATGTCACGCCTTTGACAGAAGGGCCACCGGCGCATTCTCGTCGCGCCAGAAGTCCAGTGGAGCACGCTCTGTCACAGCGGTCGCGCGCTTGAAGTCACAGATCAATTCACCATTGTCGATGCCGGAGGCCATGATCAGGCACTGGAAGATGTGCCGCGATCCGTCGTACACGTCGACCAGACCCCGCAGCTTGCCGGGCGAAAAGTCGGCGTCCAGCGCAAAGCCATCCTGCCAGAAGCGCAGCACCGGATAGACCGCATCGCCAACCTGCACCCGCAGCCGCGACTTGCGCTTCAGATCCTTCTTGCGCGCGGCCTCAAGCCCGTCGCGGATTTCCTTCGGCAGAAACTCAAGCATGGCAACCTCAAACTCTTCCCCGATTTCAATTCTGATATGGACCCGCAGAAAATCAAGCTGCCACAAGGGTATTGCGCGAATGTAAACGCGGCATGTCGCCAAAGACACGGGGCCGCGCAATCCCCGGTTGATTCGACCGCGCCGCGTCCATGCTGCGCAGCGAAAATGCAGCACTGCCTCGGAAGCGCTTGCGAATCACCCCGACCGGCGGAATAGCCGTCGTCATGATACTGATCGCCGCCCTCCTCCTTGATGCCGCCCTTGGCGAGCCGCGCTGGCTTTGGGACCGGCTGCCCCATCCTGCCGTCCTGATGGGCCGCCTGGTCGCCTGGTGCGACCAGCGCTTCAACCGGGACCACGACCTTAAACTGAAGGGCACGATGGTTGCGGCGGGGCTTCTTGTTACGGGCTTGACCCTAGGCGGGCTAATCCAACTGATCCCGGACTACGGCATCCTTGAAGCCATCGCCGTTGCCATCCTGGTCGCGCAGAAAAGCCTGGTCGACCACGTCCGTGCAGTTGCCGTAGCCCTGCGACGCTCGGTGCCCGAAGGCCGTCAATCCGTCGCCATGATCGTCGGCCGCGACACCGCGCAGCTGACCGGGCCCGAGATCAGCCGCGCCGCCATCGAAAGCGCTGCCGAGAACCTGTCCGACGGCGTCGTAGCCCCCGTCTTCTGGTATCTCGCGCTCGGCCTGCCCGGCATTCTCGCCTACAAGCTGATCAACACCGCCGACAGCATGATCGGCCATCTGACCCCACGGTACAAAGACTTTGGCTGGGCATCTGCCCGCCTTGACGATGTCCTGAACCTGATCCCTGCTCGCCTCACAGCCCTCCTCATCGCCCTCACCCATGGTTGGGTTGACCCCAAACCCATCCTCCGCGACGCGCCGAAACACCGGAGCCCCAACGCCGGCTGGCCCGAAAGCGCCCTTGCCCCCGTCCTGAACGTCGCCCTCTCCGGCCCGCGCAGCTACAACGGCGTGCGCAAGGATTACCCGTGGGTCTGGCCCGAGGGCCGCCGCGACCCCGGCCCCGATGACATCGACGCCGCTGCCGATGCGCTTTGGCGGGTCTGGGCCGCCCTTCTCGCGGTTGCCGTGGTCCTCGCGCTCACCTAGGTTCGCGGGAAACAACCGGAGACCCCATGCGCGCCGCCCTGATTGCCCTCGTCTTAGCCTCCCCCGCCGCCGCTGCTCCCTGCGGTGGCGATTTCAGTGATTTCCTCACGGCGATGGAAGCCGAGGCCACAGCCACTGGCATCCGCGCCGACACTGCCGCCGCCTTCTTCCGGGGCGCGCGCCAAGACCCCACGGTCCTCAAGGCCGACCGCAGCCAGGGCGTCTTCCGCAAGACCTTCCTCGACTTCTCGCAATCCCTGATTTCCAAGGGCCGCCTTTCCACGGCCCGGTCCAAATCCGACAGCCTAGACGACATCTTCACCCGGGCCGAGACCGAGTACGGCGTCTCGCGCGGGATCCTTCTGGCCTTCTGGGCCTTCGAGACTGACTTCGGCCAGGTTCAGGGCGATTTCAACACGCGGAACGCCCTTCTCACGCTTGCGCATGACTGCCGCCGACCCGAGATCTTCCAGCCCCAGGTCCTTGCCGCAGCCCAGCTTTATGCAATGGACGATTTCGACCTTGGCACCACTGGCGCTTGGGCGGGCGAAATCGGCATGGTCCAGATGCTGCCGAA
>JANMGI010000343.1:0-3856 GCA_031374565.1 Paracoccaceae bacterium
CCTTTGCGACGATCAGGCCGGTTGGCTTTTGCCCACGCTGGCACGCCTGATCTTCGCCGCGGTGCTGCTGGGCTACTTCTGGGCGTCGGCGCTGACGAAGTTCGACGGGCCTTTCACTCCCTCCATCGGAGCCTACGGCCAGATCTTCCCCCGTGCCTTCGATGCGGTCGGGTTCGATCCTGATGGCCTGACGCTTTGGCACCGGCTGGTCGCGCTTGCCGGGGGCTACGCCGAGTTCGTCCTGCCAGGGTTGATCGTGCTGGGGCTTGTCACCCGCCTTGCCGCTTTGGGCATGGCCGGGTTCATTCTGGTGCAAAGCCTGACGGATGTGTTCGGCCATGGCGTCGCCGCAGGCGCCTGGTTCGACCGTGCCTCGGACGGGCTGATCCTGGACCAGCGGGCGCTGTGGCTGCTGCTGCTTGCCGTTTTATTCAGCAAGGGCGCAGGTCCGTTTTCGGCAGATCGGCTCCTTGGGGTTGAAGCAACTCGCCTTGCGGCTTGATTTTCGGCGAATCCTTGGCATCATTGCCACAGTGACGACAGATTTCCTGCCCGGCTCTCGGAACGAAGCCTTGGAAGACCTGGTGGCACGGCTTGCGGTAATGGCGCCGCAGGTGGTTCTGAGAGGAGAAGCGGCATGCCGACAGGCACCGTGAAGTGGTTCAATTCGACCAAGGGCTACGGATTCATCGCACCGGACGATGGCGGGAAGGACGTCTTCGTCCACATCTCGGCAGTGGAGCGGGCTGGGCTGAAGGGCCTTAGCGACAACCAGAAGATCGGCTACGATCTGCAGTCGGGCCGCGATGGCAAGGAGTCGGCGGGCGACCTGCGGCTCTTGTGATCTAGAGTCTGGACGGCGCTATAGAAGCGCCGTCCGGACTCTCGCTTCGATGTTGTCGGGTGTCTCTCGCCAAAACCGGTGCCCACTTTTGTCGGACACGCTCTAGTTGGTCAGCGCGGCTTCGGTTGCACTGTCCCACCCGAGATACCAGCGATCCCCGTCCTGAATGACCGGCCTTTTCATGACGGCCGGCTGAGCGGCGATCTGCGCCTCGGGGTCGGACACTTTCAGAAAGTCATTGAAGCTGCGGTAGGTGGTGGACTGCTTGTTCACCGCAAGATCGCCGAATTCGTGAGTGATGGCCTCGATCTCGGCGGTGCTTAGCGGCGTGGCCCGTATGTCGCGGAACGTAACCTCCTTGCCAGCGGCCTGGAGCGTCTTGAGCGCCTTCTTGCAGGTATCGCAGGTGGAAATTCCGTAGAGGATCATCTGGGAGTCCTTTGAAAGGCAGCCATTGAAAAAGAAGCCCGAATGAGTGATTCCAACGACTTGTGCGCAGGCTTTCACGAAACACTACCACCTTTGCCCAGAGGCCGCAAAGCCCCTTAGCCGTGGATGGCCCTGGTGATCGCCACCCCCGCCCAGGCGGAAAGGGCGGTCAGGACCCCGCCCCAGGTTACGTCGGTCACCACCATCTGCCAGTGCCAGTCCTTCATGATGCTCCACGAGGTGAACTCATAGGTGCCATAGGCCATGAGGCCGATAATCAGGGCGGGAAGGATGATTGGCGCGCCGGCTTTCATCGCGGGCAGGGAGACGAGGTAGACCAGCCCGGCCACGTAAGCGAGGTAGAAGAGCGCGGCGGGGGCGATGCGGATCGGCTCGGCCATCAGGGGGCCGATGTGTCGGGTGAAGAGGGGCTTCATCACGAACGTCAGCATGATCGCATCAAGGATGAGGAAGACGGCGGCGGTGGCGATGTAGAGGGTAAGGGTCATTGGGGGCTCCTTCGGCGGAAAAGGTAATATGGAACGCAGGGCTGACCAGTGCCTGCTTGCAACCATCGGCAATTCTGCGCGTTATCAGTGCAAATGCGGCACATGCCGCGCGCCCGATGAAAGGACAGCCCATGCGGACTCTGACCCTGCCCCTGATGCTTGCGACGAGCCTTGCCCTGGCCACCCCCGCCCCGGCCCAGAAGCTGGAGGATGTGATCGGAGGGATCGCCGACAGCCTGTTGCAGCAGGAGCTGGACAAGCAAGCCTACATCGCGGCGCAGAATGCGAACACGGTCACGGCCTATCAAAACTATCTGAAGAAGTATCCGAAGGGCATCTACAAGGTGAACGCAGAGCGGGCCTTGGCCAAGCTGGGGGCTCCGGCTGAGGGCACGGCGGATGCGGCTGCACTGGCCGAGGCGAAGCTGGGCCTGACAGTGGCGCAGAAGGTGGCGGTCCAGCGCGAGTTGACGCGGTTGGGGTATCCTACGGGCGGCACTGACGGGGTCTGGGGCCGGAACACCCGGAACGCGGTCGCCACCTGGCAGCGCGACCGGGGAGACAAGGTTACGGGTTACGTGACCGAGGCGCAGGTGAGGCTGCTGCTGAAGGGCGTGGTGGTGACCCCGCCTGTGGATGACACGCCGTCGGGCACCCTGACGGCAGCCGAGATCGAGGCCTCGCTGAAGCTGACGCGGACCCAAAGGACCGCTCTTCAGACGCAGCTGGCGGCGCTGGGCTATGATGCGGGGGTGGCGGACGGGCTGTGGGGATCGATGACGCGGGTGGCGATCAAGACCTGGCAGAAGACCAACAAGAAGACCCAGACCGGGTATGTGACGGCGTCTCAGGTCAAGCTGATCGCATCGCAGGCGGGAAGTGTCGCGCCGCCTCCGGTGACGAACAATCCGGCGGCGCTGGAGGAGAGCCTTCTGGAACTGACGACGGCAGAGCGGGTTGATTTGCAGCGGCGGCTGACCTTGCTGGGATATGATACGGCGCGGACGGACGGGACCTTCGGGGCGGCGACGCGGCGGGCGATCGGGGCCTGGCAGGCCGACAGCGGCGAGGCGGTCACGGGGTATCTGACGGCGGACCAGGTGCGGCTGATCCGGCGGGATTCGGGGGGGTGAGACCCGCCCTGGCTTGGCCCCGGGGGAAACGGTCCGGTGGGCCGTTTCAGGGTCGAACGCCAGGGCAAGCCTGCGAGGGCCGGGGTGCCGCATCGGACTCTGTCCACGGTGGACATTTTTGAATTTGCGTTCGTTGCCAAGGGGTTGGGCGCGGGCGTTAGGGGTTTGTTAAGGCGGTGGTTAATCGCCCTTTAGCCAAGCTTTGCCTTGTCCCGCAGCCAGTCGGCGAGGTCGCCATCCTCCATCAGCCCTTGGGCGCAGCGGATGACGATCTGGCCGATTTCTTCGGTGGTCCACGGGACAGTGATGCCGTGCAGCTCAAGACAGACGTGCATCGTGCGATAGGCCGTGCGCTTGTTGCCGTCGTTGAAGCAGTGGCCGCGTGCGATGGCCATGGCATAGGCGGCGGCCAGATCGAAGACATCCGCGACCATGCCATAGGCAAGGCGGTTCTCGACGCGGGCGAGGGCGGCTTCCAGCGACTTGTCCTTTGCCCGGCCCGGAAGTTCGCCGGGGTTCAGGATGGCATCGTGGATCGCCTCAACCCATTCGGGTGAGAGGAGATGCAAGGTCATTTGTCCTTGAGATAGTCCAGAACCGGCTGCGCGCGGGCACGGGTGCGCTCCATCGCCTCCATCACCTCTTCCCGGGTGGCGTAGCGATGCTCGGTTTTGTCCACCGCCTCTTCCGGGACGAGGTAGGCCACCACGGCGGAGTTCTTGAGGATCGCCACCGGCTTGCCGCCCGAGCGTTCCAGGACTTTGTGCGGCTCACGCAGTTCGGTCATCGTGGCGATGTGGGGGGTCAGGAGGCGGGTCATGGTGTGTGTCCTGTGATGTGGAGTAGACTGTATATTACAATGTGGGTTTTGGCAAGATGGGGCGGGTAACGCGGTGTTAACCATGCGGTAGGCATGATGTTCCGATGTCCGCGTATGTCCG
>JANMGI010000159.1:0-1915 GCA_031374565.1 Paracoccaceae bacterium
GATCTTCCAGGTCGACAGCATGAACGGCGTGTTCCACGGCGTGATCACCCCGACAGGACCGATCGGTTTGCGCGAGGTGACATTCATATGGTCCCTGGTCGGCAGGGCTTGCCCGTCGCGCGCCGAAGGGGCCAGATCGGCAAAGAACCGGAAGTTTTCAGCCCCGCGCAGGGCCGCCTTGGACATGAACCGCCAGGCCTGGCCGGTATCCCAGCATTCACACAGCGCGATTTCCTCGGCGCGCTCCTCGATCAGGTCAGCAATGCGGTGCAGGATGGCCTTGCGCCTGGCTCCTTCCATCGCGGACCAGGCCGGGAAGGCCGACTTCGCAGCCTTGGCCGCCGCGTCGATGGTCGCAGCATTTCCCAACGCGACCTTTGCGATCAGGCTTTCATCCGCTGGCGATCGCGTCTCGAACCAGTCGTTCCCCGCCACATCCTGACCGGCGATCAGGTTCTGGATACCCTGCGCACGGAACCTCTCCAGATGGCAGTCAAGCTTTGCCAGATGGGTGGCAAGGTCGGTCATTCGGTTTCTCCCAGATAGCGGCGGACGGACGAGATCTTGGGCGACAGATCGGGATCTATGTCCCGCATCTCGAAGCTAAGCATGAAACTGCTGGTCGCCAGCACGTCAGCGCAGAAGGCTTCTGCGGCGGCAAAGATATGGGCGGTGGCCTGCGCCTTGGCTTCGGGCGACCGCCCGCCTCGCAAACGCAGCGAGATGTCCAGAAAGGCATGATCAGGGTTGCCATCTGCAATCAGGACATGCGTGCACGCCGTTGCCCGCACCCGTACTCCGGCCATCGGCAGCACACCCGTTTCCACCGCGGCATCGCGAAGGACCCGGCACAGGCCCGCCACATCAACGCGATCCTCAAGGTTGGGCGAATAGTCGATCTGGACGTGCGGCATCGGCTCTCCCCCTTCAAATACTTGCTTTGTTAAATAAATGTTGGGCGATGTCAACCTTCAAGCTCTGGGCCCGTACTTCATGGCTTTGGGACCTTCATACCGGCTCCTGATCCGGGGCGTAGAACGTCATGGATACCTTGCGGACAAACGCCCCGGCAGGTGAATTCAACACGTGCCCGTCACCATCGAAGCCATGGAACTTGCCGGTCGAGCGAAACTCATTGAAGTTCTAACATAAGAGAGAGGCAACCGTCTGATAGCAATGCCAAGGGCAAATTCCAGCGGGCGATGCGCTTCGCCTTTCCGTTCTGACCGAGGCAGTGCCAGGTTGTCGGCCATCGCCTGCACCTTGTGCCGGACCGTCAGATCATCGCCGATCTGTTCACGCTGAGGGTTTCGGAACCGGCCCCGGCGGCTGTCGGTGTGCAGCGGTGGGGTGTAAGGTCGACCCCGCCCCTTGATCAGCGCTTCGCCAGACTTCGGAGTCAGAAGGCCCCAGACTACGTTGATCGTCGTGGTGTTGACCTCTCTGCTCAACCGATGATTCCAGACATCGGCGCATTGAAACCAGCTGAGATGGCATTGACGGCGACACGCACGCCTAAGTGGAAGGTTGTGGCAGCAAGGACGGCGATGGGACCCCCGCGACAGCAATCTTGCGGCAAAACTGTTGATATGCCCCGCGATGCCATCCGACGCGTTGATGATTGCAGGAAGTAGCGTCGCTCCAAAGAAGACCAGTGCCAAGTCGGACCCGACGAACCAACTGTTCATCGGGCCGGTCAAAACCTGTTAGACATTGCCGTCATAAACGCCCCATCCCAGAACTCCGTGCCACCCTTGGCGACGAGCGCGAACAAAAGGATGCTTTCGCTGGACCGAACCGTCGCACAATTCGGCAGGCCAGTGCTCCTGGCAAGACAGCCTCGACCCAGATTGGCCAGAAGCCCCGATAAACCGAAAGTCCAGGTCTTCTAAAACGGGACATCGACGCCCGACGG
>JANMGI010000176.1:0-1678 GCA_031374565.1 Paracoccaceae bacterium
TTCGACCTGCATGGTGGCCAGCTGCCACCCCCTGGCGTCTACCAGCGCATCCTGCGCGAGGTGGAACTGCCGCTGATCGAAATCGCGCTGGATGCCACCGCCGGCAATCAGGCGA
The DNA here is from genome assembly GCA_031374565.1 of Paracoccaceae bacterium. Taxonomy (GTDB): domain Bacteria; phylum Pseudomonadota; class Alphaproteobacteria; order Rhodobacterales; family Rhodobacteraceae; genus Tabrizicola. Next base: position 116 of record JANMGI010000176.1, read on the forward strand.
AATGCGCCGACCTTCTGGGAATCAACCGCAACACTCTGCGCAAGAAGATCACCGATCTCGACATCCGCGTGACCCGTCGCCGAAAGTTGATGTAACTCCGCCACAACGCTTGTGTCTTTTGGGTTTCACCTTGCCGCACAACTAGATATGGTGGTGATGGGGTGAATGCCCTACGGCTAACGGACGGGGCAGGGTGGAACGGGCGGTTCACAGGGACGTTTGGTTAAGGGTTTCGCGCCTGCGCAGGCAACGCCGGGTGCAGACCGCCGTGACCTTGGGCCTTGTATTCCTTGGCCCCGTCCTTGCCGTGGCGACCTTCCTCGCGCTTGGCGCGTTCAACCAGAACGCCGCCTCGCCGGTGCTGCGGCTGATCCTGCTGGCCGACCTGATCTACGTCCTGGTCATCGCGGCGCTGGTTTTGGCCCGCGTGATGCGGCTGATCGCCGACCGCCGGTCCAAGTCCGCCGGAAGCCGCCTTCACCTGCGGCTGTCCGGCGTCTTCATGCTGATCGCGCTGATCCCCACGGTGCTGGTCGCGGTCTTCGCCGTCCTGTCGATCAACATCGGCCTTGAAGGATGGTTTTCCGACCGCGTCCGTTCGGTTGTCGGCTCCTCACTTTCCGCCGCCCAGGCGTACGAGGCCGTGCAGCGCGATGACCTTGCCGCCGATGTCGTAACCCTTGCGGGCTATCTGAACGACGCCAAGCGCAAGTCCACCTTCCTGCGCGATGACCAGCTGCGTCCGCTGTTGTCGCAGGCCCAGGCTGTCATCCAGCGCGGATTGAAAGAGGCTTATCTCGTTGACGGCACCGGCGACCTGAAGACCCGGGGGGAACGGTCCTACCTTTTCGACTTCGAGGCCCCGTCACCCGAGCAGTTGAAGCTTGCCAGCGACGGCAACACCGTCCTGATCCCCGACTGGTCGAACAACGAATTCCGCGCCCTTGTCCTGCTTGACACCTATACCGACCGCTACCTTTACGTCACGCGCGAGGTTGACGGCTCGATCCTCTCCCTCCTCGATGAAACTCAGGAAACCGTCCAGCTTTACAACCAGCTGGAATCCGAACGCGGTCGCCTCCTCTTCAACTTCGGCCTGATCTACCTTGGCTTTGCCCTGATCTTGATCCTCGCCGCCGTCTGGCTTGGCCTGTGGTTCGCCGAACGCCTGTCGCGGCCCGTGGGGCGTCTGGCGGGGGCGGCGGAACGGGTGGGCGGCGGCGATCTGGATGTGCAGGTCACCGAAGAAGAAGGCGACGACGAAATCGCCTCGCTCGGGCGGCTTTTCAACCAGATGACCCGCCAGCTGAAGGGCCAGCGTGAGGCTTTGCTTGAAAGCAACGCCCAGACCGAAACCCGGCGACGGCTGTTCGATTCCGTTCTGTCGAACGTGACCGCCGGGGTGATCGGACTGGACAGTGACGGTGACATCGACTTCGTCAACCGCGCCGCAGAACGGCTCCTCGATCTCTCCGGCGGTCAGGTCGACGCCCCCCTCGCCACCGCCGTCCCAGAATTCGCGGCCCTCTTCGACCGTCTCCGCGACGGCACCGGCATCGCCGT
>JANMGI010000190.1:0-1776 GCA_031374565.1 Paracoccaceae bacterium
CCCGGCCGCAGCATGCCCCGCTCGACGACCTGCCCGAACGGCACCCGCGGTTCCCCCCGCTTCGACCCGGTCACTTCCAGGGCCGAGGCATCGAACCGCCGCACCCTGTCGATCCGCTCGGCGGCCACTTTCCGGTAAGCCTCCTCCCGCTCGATCCCGATGAAGTCGCGGCCCAGCATCTTGGCCACCGCCCCCGTCGTCCCGGTCCCGAAGAACGGGTCCAGCACAACGTCACCCGGGTTCGTCGTCGCCACGATCACCCGGTGCAGCAGCGCCTCGGGCTTCTGGGTCGGGTGGGCCTTGTCGCCAGCCTCGTTCTTCAGCCGCTCATGCCCGGTGCAGAGCGGGATCACCCAGTCCGACCGCATCTGGATGCCGTCGTTCAGCGCCTTCAGCGCCTCATAGTTGAAGGTGTATTTCGCCGCCTCATCCCGCGACGCCCAGATCAGCGTCTCATGGGCATTGGTCAGCCGCTTGCCCTTGAAGTTCGGCATCGGGTTCGACTTGCGCCACACCACGTCGTTCAAAAGCCAGAAGCCCTGGTTCTGCAGCTCGGTCCCCAGGCGGAAGACGTTATGATAGGACCCGATCACCCAGATCGCCCCGTTCGGCTTCAACAGCCGCTTCGCCGCCGCCAGCCAGTCCTTGGTGAAGCTGTCATAGGCCGCAAAGCTGGAGAACTGGTCCCAGTGATCATTCACCGCATCGACCAGCGAGTTGTCGGGCCGGTGAAGGTCACCGCGCAGTTGCAGGTTGTAGGGCGGGTCGGCGAAGATCAGGTCGACAGACCCCGCAGGCAGCGAGTTCATCACCTCGATGCAATCCCCTGCAAGAATCTGGTTAAGCGGAAGAATGCTCTCCGCCGCAGTCAGTCTGGTCGCCATGCTTTGCCTCTGCCCCCGGCATCTTGTTGTGCCGATGTTCTGGGGGAATCATGAGTCAGCAGCGATTCGGCGTCAAATTGTTTATTGAATCAAAGACTTACAGAATTCTCTTGATACAATATGTTGTGGACGGGCTTGAAAGAACGTCTATGCCAAGGGGTCACACCTAAAGTCCGCAATGCCCTAAGATGGGCCGGAGTCGGGTAGCCTGCGTTGGCTTCCCAGCCGTAGCCGGGGTGCTGTTGCGCCAAATCCACCATGATCCGGTCGCGCGTCACCTTCGCCACGATCGAAGCTGCGGCAATCGACAGGCACTTGGCGTCACCTTTGACGATGGCTGTCGCAGCACATGCCAGCCCACGTGGGATCAGGTTTCCGTCAATCAGCGCATGATCGGCTTGCAGACCCGCGACGGCCCGCTCCATCGCCAGGTGACTGGCGCGCAGGATGTTCAGCGTGTCGATTTCCTCGACAGAAGCATGGGCGACCGAAACCTTGGCCACTGCCATGATCTCATCGAACAGGGCCTCACGCCGGGCAACAGTGAGCACCTTTGAGTCATTCAGGCCCAAAGGAATGCGCTTCGGGTCCAGCTGCACAGCGCAGGCGGTGACCGGACCGGCCAGAGGGCCGCGTCCGACCTCATCCACACCAATCACGCAAAAGGACCCGCGCGAAAGCACGTCAGTCTCATACGAAAAATCCGGGGTGATCCTGATCATCACCCTGACGTACCCCGGAACCCCTGTCTGAAAAAGGGGGCGGAAGCTGCTCACCCTCCCGCCCCCCAGACGGAAGCGGGTCTAGGGCCGACCCGCTTCGTTCAAGGCCACCTCGGCGGCCTGTGTATCGTGTTCGCGCGCGTCAGCGCCCCGTGACCCGGAACCCGGCG
>JANMGI010000238.1:0-12594 GCA_031374565.1 Paracoccaceae bacterium
ATCTGCCAGGTGCCTCGGCCCAGGTCTTCAACCTGCCACTTGGCGCGGGTGCGGAAGGCACCTCGGCCCGTGCGATAGGCCTCAAGGATGCTGTCACGCGGTTCGACGATCACCCCGCCGGTGGGAAAATCAGGACCGGGGATCAGGGCGACCAACGCCTCATCGGTCAGATCGGGGTCGGCCAGCATGGCCTGACAGCCGTCGATCAGCTCATCCAGATTGTGCGGCGGGATGTTGGTGGCCATGCCCACGGCGATGCCGCTGGAACCGTTGGCGAGGAGGTTCGGGAAGGCGGCGGGAAGAACGACAGGCTCTTCCAGGCGGCCATCGTAGTTCGGGCGGAAGTCGACGGCGGTCTCGTCGATGCCCTCCATCAACGCCTCGGCGGCGGCGGTGACGCGGGCCTCGGTGTAGCGCGACGCCGCCGGGTTATCCCCGTCGATGTTGCCAAAGTTGCCCTGCCCGTCGACCAGCGGGTAGCGCATGTTGAAGTCTTGGGCGAGCCGCGCCATCGCGTCATAGATCGCCTGATCGCCGTGGGGATGGAAGTCCCCCATTGTGTCGCCGCTGATCTTGGCCGACTTCAGGAACCCCCCGGTCGGCGTCAGCCGCAGACGGCGCATCGCCCAGAGGATTCGCCGGTGGACCGGCTTCAAACCGTCGCGGGCATCCGGCAGGGCGCGGTGCATGATGGTGGAAAGCGCATAGGTCAGATACCGCTCCCCGATCGCGCGGGAGAGCGGTTCAGAGGTGGTCAGGCCCTGAGGCCCCTCGATCTTGGGCTCGTCATCGTCAGCGGTCATGCATGTCGTGTAGGGAAAACGCGGGCACGGGTCCAGATGGCAATGCGCTGCCCACTGCAATGCCAAGGGAACCAACGCGGGGGTTGTGCATTTTTCTTCAACTCTCTCCAGCGGCTTGTGCTAAGACCGGCACAGAATAAGGACGGACCGAACATGCTGCGTATGACTTTGATTCTGTGTATTGGCATGTATGCCGCCCTGATGATTGCCGGGGTGGACCGGGGCCAGATGCGTCCGGGACTGGCGGACGGGGCAGCGAAGGCCGCGCGCGCGGGCGTCGGTGACGTAAGCGGTGCCGATTCGGTGTTGGCGGCAGCGGCGACGGTCGAAAAGCCGATGGTCGCAGAGCCTGCCGTGAAGGTCGCCGCAGAACCTGTGGCCCAACCTGTGGCCCAACCTGTGGCCGAGATCGCGGCCGCTGAACCCACGCCTTACGTTGAACCGGAACGCCAGCTGGTGGCCGAGGTTGCAGAGCCGGTCTTCTCGCTGGCTTCGGTCGGGAATGAGGCCGTCCCCGCGGCCCCTGTTGAAACGGCAACGCCGGAAGTCGCAGATGGTGGTGCGGGCACAATCTGGTATGTCACCGCAAGCTCGGTCAACGTGCGGGCCGAACCCTCGACCGAGGGCGAAGTTGTGGGGCGGCTTGCCTCGGGCGAGGCGACGCTGCTGGTCCAGGCGGTTGACGATGACTGGGCGCGGATCGTGATCCAGGGCGATGGGGTGGAAGGCTTCGTCGCGATGCGCTACCTCAGCGCCGAGGCCCCTTGACGGGCCCCAAAACGGACCCAGTGTCGGGCTGCGCGCCCCGGAGCCAGTGATGACCAAACGTTCAATTCTGATCACCGGATGCTCATCGGGCATCGGGCTTGACGCGGCACGGGGATTGAAGGCGCGCGGCTGGCGGGTCTTCGCGACCTGCCGGCAAGAAACGGATTGCGAAAGGCTGCGCGCCGAAGGGCTTGAAAGCTTCCGTCTGGATTACGCCGACGAGGCCAATGTGGAAGCGGCGGTCGCGGAAACCCTGCGCCGCACCGGTGGCACGCTGGACGCGCTATACAACAACGGCGCCTTCGCTTGCCCCGGCGCGGTCGAGGACCTGCCACGCGGTGCCTTGCGCGAGATCTTCGAGACCAACCTTTTCGGCTATCACGACCTGACCCGCCGGGTGATCCCGGTGATGCGGGCGCAAGGCCATGGGCGGATCGTCAATTGCTCTTCGGTGCTGGGCCTTGTCGGGGCCACCTGGCGCGGGGCCTATGTGTCCACCAAGTTCGCAATGGAAGGCCTGTCCGACGTGCTGCGGATCGAGATGCGCGGGACGGGGATCCACATTATCCTGATCGAACCGGGGCCAATTGCCACGAAGATCCGCGAAAACGCCGTGCCGCATTTCGAAAAGTGGATCGACTGGGAAAACTCTGCGAGGTCCGCGCAATATGTCACTCTGCGCGGGCGGCTTTACGGGGTGAAAACGAAGAAGGATGCCTTCGAACTGGGACCCGAAGCGGTCACCGCCAAACTGATCCGCGCTCTGGAGGACCCACGCCCAAAGCCGCGCTACTATGTCACCACACCGACCTACCTGATGGGCTTCCTGCGGCGCGTCCTTCCGACGCGGGCGTTGGACTGGATGATCGCCAAGGGTTAACGCCAAGAACTTTAAGCAAAATTCTTGGTAAGTTTCTTTCTCAGGAAATTTGGCTTCGCTTTTGGCCAAGGTGCCCCTAGATCAGGAGCAAAGGGAGTTCAGCCATGTTTTCCGACCCGCTTGTCATCTTCGCGACGATTGCCTGTGTGGCTGTCCTTGGCATCCTGCTCTTTGGCATCGGCACGTTTGCCAAGGGCGGAGAGTTCAACAAGCGCAACGCCAACAAGATCATGCGCTGGCGGATCGGGGTGCAGTTCGTGGCCGTGGTGCTGATCGCCGCCTTCGCGTGGCTTCGGTCGCGGTCGTAAAGGGTCAAGTCATGGTCGTCCTGTCAAAAATCTACACCAAGACCGGCGATGCCGGGGAAACCGCCTTGGGAAATGGCGCGCGGGTGGCAAAGCATTCCCTCCGGGTCAGCGCCTACGGCACGGTGGATGAGACCAACGCCACGGTCGGCCTCGCGCGCCTGCATGCCACGGGCGACCTCGGCGATGCGCTGAAACGGATTTCCAACGATCTCTTCGATCTTGGCGCCGACCTTTGCACCCCGGACCGGCATCTGGATGACAGCCGCGAATATCCCGCGCTGCGGATGATCGAAAGCCAGGTCACGCGGCTGGAGCGCGAAATCGACGCGATGAATGAACGGCTGACGCCTTTGCGCAGTTTCATCCTGCCCGGCGGGTCAGTGCTGGCCGCGCAGCTTCACCTTTGCCGCACCGTTTGCCGCCGGGCCGAGCGGCTGGTGGTGGAGACCGCGACGATGGAGGACGTGAACCCCGAAGCCGTCCGCTACCTGAACCGCCTGTCGGACTGGTTCTTCGTGGCAGGTCGCATCGCCAACAACGATGGCAAGGATGATGTGCTTTGGGTGCCGGGCCTCACGCGCTAGACCCCTGATCGGCCCCCACGATCAAAACGCGGCGTCGGGTCGCGGAAACCTGTCGCATTTGGTCTGTTCCCAAGGCCCCCGTTCCGGTAACACGCGGGCGAGAGCTTGTGTGGCCCCATCGGGCCAGAAACGAAGGAGTTGCGGCCATGAAGGTATTGGTCCCGGTCAAGCGGGTGATCGACTACAACGTGAAGGTGCGGGTCAAGGCGGACGGGTCCGGCGTTGATCTTGCGAACGTCAAGATGTCGATGAACCCGTTCGACGAGATTGCCGTGGAAGAGGCGATCCGCATGAAGGAAAAGGGCATCGCGACCGAGGTTGTCGTCGTCTCCATCGGTGTGAAACAATCGCAGGAAACCCTGCGGAACGCTTTGGCGATGGGTGCTGACCGCGCGATCCTGATCGAGGCGACCGACAACGTGCAGGTCGACATCGAGCCGTTGTCTGTGGCCAAACTTCTTGCCGCCGTCGTGCGCGAAGAAGCCCCTGGCCTTGTCCTCTGCGGCAAGCAGGCCATCGACAATGACATGAACGCGACAGGCCAGATGCTGGCCGCCCTGCTGGGCTGGTCGCAGGCAACCTTCGCGTCAGAAGTGACCATCGAAGGCGACAGCGCCCGCGTTACGCGGGAAGTGGACGGCGGGTTGCAGACGATTACCGTCAAGCTGCCGACGATCATCACCGTCGACCTGCGCCTGAACGAGCCGCGCTATGCCTCGCTTCCGAACATCATGAAGGCCAAGGCCAAGCCAATGGCAATGAAGACGCCAGCTGACTACGGTGTAGACGTTGCGGCCCGGTTGGCGGTCGTCAAAACCGTGGAACCGGCGGGCCGCAAGGCGGGCGTCAAGGTGGCTTCGGTGGCCGAACTGATTGCGAAACTCAAAGACGAAGCGGGGGTGATCTGATGGCCGTTCTTCTTCTGGCGGATGTAGTCGAGGGCAAGCTTGCGACCGATCAGGTGGCAAAGACCCTGACCGCAGTGAAATCTCTTGGCCCCGTGACGGTGTTGGTTGCAGGTACGGGCGGCGATGCGGCGGCTGCGGAAGCGGCGACCCTTTCAGGCGTGGCCAAGGTCCTTTTCGCCGACGACCACGTCTACTGCCACGGCATGACCGAACCGACCGCCGCGCTTGTGGTGTCATTGGCGGGCGATTACGAGCACATCGTGGCGCCCTCGGGTGCGCTGTCCAAATCGGTCCTCCCGCGCGTGGCGGCGATGCTGGATGTGATGGTGATCTCGGAAGTCCTGGCCGTGCATGACACCCAGACCTTCGACCGCCCGATCTATGCCGGGAACGCGATCCAGACGGTGAAGTCTTCGGACGCGACCAAGGTGATGACCATCCGCACCGCGACGTTCGACGCGGCAGGCAAGGGCGGCTCGGCACCAGTCGAGAAAGTTTCGGCTTCCGTCGATGGCAGCATGTCGGCCTGGGTCGAGGACAAGGTTGCGTCTTCGGACCGTCCGGAACTCACCTCGGCAGGGATCGTCGTGTCCGGTGGGCGTGGCGTGGGAAGCCAGGCCGACTTCGCTCTGATCGAAAAGCTGGCGGATAAGCTGAACGCGGCTGTCGGGGCTTCGCGCGCCGCGGTTGACTCCGGTTACGCGCCGAACGACTGGCAAGTTGGCCAGACCGGAAAGGTCGTGGCACCGGACCTTTACATCGCCGTGGGCATCTCGGGCGCGATTCAGCATCTGGCGGGGATGAAGGACAGCAAGGTCATCGTCGCGATCAACAAGGACGAAGAAGCTCCGATCTTCCAGGTTGCCGATTACGGGCTGGTCGCCGACCTCTTCACCGCGGTGCCGGAACTGATCGAGAAGCTGTAAGCGGAAGGTGGGGTAGACCCCCACCCTACGCAGAATTGCGATGGGGTCGCCTGCGGGCGGCCCCGTTTTCGTTCAAAGCAAGGCACGTAGTGCCGGAGCAAGCTGGGCCGCCACCTCTGCATGAACCGCAGCGCCGGGCAGGCAGGCTGCCAATGCGGCCTCAGTCTCCGGGTAGGTCATGTCGAAGCGGGCCATCGCCCGGGCGCGCGGGCTGGGCGTGGCGATGATCAGGTCAGACACATCCGGCCGCAAGGCATCAAGCAGCCTTTGGTCGATGAATGGCGGTGCCGGATCAAGCCGATCAGCGTGAGTGGGCGGCGCTGCGTCGGCAAGCCAAAGCAGTACCCGCCGCTTCGGCAGCCGGGCCAGCAGCAGGCGCATCCGGGCCAGCCAGTTGTCCTTGAGCCCCCGGACAACCTGCGCATGGGCTGCGGCATCACTCCGCTCCAGCACTTGCAAAAGGTGGCGGGTGAAGTGGATGTCAGTGAAATCGACCGTTGGGAAGAGGTCCCGCAGCAACGGCGTGGCGGCAAGGAACCGGTCATTCCGGCGACTGTGGACGGTGTAGTAAGGGTTCGACAGCGCCTCGGCCCCCGTGACCTGCACCACGGCCACCGCAGCACCCGCCGCCACGTCCAGCAAGCCTAAGTCAGACAAATAGAAATCCGGCCCCGCGTTCAGCCCACCCAGATTGGCGACCGGCTGGCCAAGCGCCTGTTCGACCAGCGCCGGATAGGGCCGGTCCACGTACTTGCCGAATGTGGGCGAGCCGCCCAGCACGGCAACATAAGGCCGTGACAGGTCACACCCAGGCCCCCGGAATACGGCCTTCGACGCGCCATAGCGGCACGGAAAATAGTCAAGCGCCCCCGCGCCCGGCGAAATCGTCATCATCACACACCCGAATGCAGAATACCCACGACAAAGCCTGCCCAAGAGTGGTTGCCGAATGGCTAAAATCGGGCGGTTCCTTAAAGGTCTAGGCATTTCCCCCTGCCTTGCGCGGACCGGAACGCACGGGCATAAGCGAAGGCGTCAGACGGAGGGTCGCGCGATGGAAATCAAGCTGGTGGGCGTCGTGGGCGCCGGGCAGATGGGCAGCGGCATCGCCCATGTCTTTGCCCTTGCCGGTTACGACGTGCTGATCAACGACATCTCGGAAGAGGGTCTGGCGAAGGCACTGACCACCATCGAGAAGAACATCGAACGCCAGGTGTCGCGCGGGAAGGTCATGCCCGCCGACAAACGCGCCGCGATGGAGCGGATCAGGACCTCGCTGAAGCTGGCCGAGCTTGGTCAGTGCGACCTGATCATCGAAGCCGCAACGGAACGCGAGACGGTGAAGGCCGCGATCTTCGAGGACCTTGTTCCGCATTTGAAGCCGTCGACGATCCTGACTTCGAACACCTCGTCGATATCCATCACGCGCTTGGCCTCCCGCACCGACCGGCCGGAAAAGTTCATGGGCTTCCACTTCATGAACCCGGTGCCGGTGATGCAGCTGGTGGAACTGATCCGTGGCATCGCGACCGATCAGGAAACCTGGGAAAGCCTGCACGAGGTCGTCCGCCAGCTGGGCAAGACCGCCTCCAGCTCCGAGGATTTTCCGGCCTTCATCGTCAACCGCATCCTGATGCCGATGATCAACGAAGCGGTCTATACGCTGTACGAAGGCGTGGGCAACGTGAAGTCGATCGACGAGTCCCTGAAACTGGGTGCCAACCACCCGATGGGGCCTTTGGAACTGGCGGATTTCATCGGGCTGGATACGTGTCTGTCAATCATGAACGTCTTGCACGAAGGGCTGGCGGATACGAAGTACCGGCCCTGTCCGCTGCTCACGAAGTATGTCGAGGCGGGGTGGTTGGGGCGGAAGACGCAGCGAGGGTTTTATGATTATCGCGGGGAAGTGCCGGTGCCGACAAGGTGAGCGATCTGAAGGTACAGATAACCCATCGCCGCGTTCCTAGCTGATTGAGGAACTAGAATGAAGTTTCTGAAGGCAAAAGAACCGGCTGAGGGTGAACTCAACTTCCTGCTTGGCTTGCCGCTCTTTCAAGTTTGCATGGGCGCAAACGAAGTCATCCTTAACTTTGACGACGATGTTTCGATCACGGTGGAGGCTACGATTTCCTTTCGCGATACCAGCGGGAACGAAACAACCTATTCAAACCTGCCATCCGCGGCGCCCGCGCTCGTGAAGCTGCTGTCCAGCAACATTGATTGGTTGTCGATGGAGGGAAATGGCACGTTAAGCCTGCGCTTTGTAACAGGTAGCACCCTCGTCATCCACAACGACTCGGAAATGTTTGAGAGCTATCACGTTAAGCGGGCGGGCGAAGTCTACGTCGTCTAGCTAGAAAGTAGGGTGGGTGAAACCCACCTTTTGGACGAGAGAGTATGGACAGGCGGTGGGTTGGCACCCACCCTACGCCCGGTCTTTCAACCCCAGCGTATGCTCACGCAACCAGGCCAGGAACCCCCTCGGGTTCCCCTCCCACTTCTTCAGCTCCTCCGCCGGGATCGGCTCACCGATCACCGGGCGGGTCGGCTTGAAGAGGCAGCGCTTGATTTCATACAGCAGCAACCCCTGCCGCACGGTGTCTGACACCTGGTTGGCGATCTGGAATGTACGGGAGTTCTGGCCGGGGAAGAACACCGGCAGGATCGTCGCACCCGAGTTCCGCACGATCTTATGGGTGAAGACGTTCCACTCGCCTTCGACCGCCGGGCCCCACCAGCCTTCGGACATCGCGACCTTGCCTGCGGGAAAGAGGATGATCACCCCACCAGCCTTCAGATGCGCCATCGTCTCGTCCCGCATCTGCAAGCCCAGCTCGCGGGCGTTGTCTTCGTGCGGGAAGGGGACGGGGATCATGAACTCCGCCACTTCCGGGATGCCGGTCAGCAACGACCGGGTCAGGATCCTGAAATCGGAGCGGACCCGGTTGACCATCTCGGCCAGCACCATGCCGTCCACCAGTCCCGAGGGGTGGTTCGACACCACGACCAGCGGGCCGGTCGCGGGGATACGGGCGATTTCCTCGGGCGGGGTCTGAATTCTGATGCCCATGTGGCGGATCGCCTTGGGCCAGAACGGAGCGCCGTGCGGGGCGCCGGATTTTTCAAAGCTGCGGATCAAGCGCAGAAGCTGGATCTTGGCGGTCAGCCATTCCAGCACGCGAATTGTCCCAGCCTTCCACGGATTCTTGAATGTTCCGGCATAGGACAGCCGACGCATGTCATACTTACGGTCAGCCGGACCGGCCGCAGACGTCGGCGTCTCGGTGGCAATCTGGCTGTGGTCTGTCACTAAGCGGTGTTCCCCGGCAGGTGCCCCGAACGAGTCAGGGGCATCCGCCTCAATAATCCTCTCCGAAGCGCGCCGCAACAAGGGCCTCCAGCGCATCGGCGAGTTTCTCCGCATCATCGCCGCTGGTCGTGACGTCAATCACCGTCCCGCGCGACGCGCCCAGCATCAGCAGACCCATGATCGAATCGCCCGAGACGTCCATCCCGTCCTTGGTGACGGTGGCCCGGGCCTCGTGCGCTTCGACGACTTCGACGAACTTGGCACTGGCGCGGGCGTGCAGGCCCTTTTCGTTGACGATCTTCAGCGTGCGCGTGGACATGGATCAGGCACCGCCCCCAAGGTCGAGCGAATTGATGTACTTGCGCCCCGCGTCCAGTGCGGCGGCCACAGCTTCAGGAACACCAAGGTCACGCGACTTGGCAAGCTTGATCAGCATGGGAAGGTTCGCGCCATACAGAATCCGGCGGCCCATGGTGGCGCAGGCGGGCAGTGACAGGTTCGACGGCGACCCCCCGAACATGTCGGTCACCAGAACCACGCCCTGCCCGGTATCCACTGCATCGGCGGCATCACAGATTTCGGCCTGCTTGGCGGTACGGTCGTGATCATCCTCGATGGAAATCGCCCGGACCCCGTCCTGTCGCCCCACCACATGCTCGACCGCCGAGAGATATTCCCGCGCCAGACCGCCATGTGCCACGATCACGATACCGATCAAGCGCCTGCCACCTTCATTGCGTCGGGCTGCTGTGCCGCAGCCTTGCGTTCAAGTTCCCGGTGACGTTTTGACACCGGCCAGCCCGCCTCTGCAAGCGCCTTCCCGACCATTTCCACCATGGCAACCGACCTGTGTTGCCCTCCGGTGCACCCAAAGCCAATGGCGAGATGCGCCTTGCCCTCTTCCAGATGGGCCGGAAGGAGAAAGAGAAGCAGTTCGCTCACCCGTTGGAAGAATTCGGCAAAGCGGTCGTCGGCGCGCACGAAGCTTTCGACCACCGGATCGCGGCCGTCCAGCGCCCGCAGTGCGGGTTGCCAGTGGGGATTCGCCAGAAACCGGCAGTCAAATATCATGTCCACACCGCGCGGGGTGCCGCGTTTGTAGCTGAAGGACTGCACCGAAACCGACAGCCGCCCCGTGGGGGTGATGTCAAAGATCGTCGCCAGCTCGGCCTTGAGGTCGTGCTGGGTCAGGTCGGTGGTGTCGATCAGGTGGTCGGCGCGAACCCGGACCGGGGCGAGAAGATCAATCTCTCGCTCGATTCCCTGCGCGGGGGTCTCATTGGGGGCCAGCGGGTGGCGGCGTCGGGTTTCGGAGTAGCGCTGGATCAGAACGCCGGGGGCGCAGTCCAGATACAGCACCTCAAGGTCTACCCGGGGGTCGCGGGTCAGACTGTCGATCAACTCGATCAGGGCGGTGGCGTTGAAGTCGCGGTTGCGCACGTCGAGACCAAGCACGATCGGGCGGCCCAGAGGGGCACCTTCCACCAGCCTGGGGACAAGCGACAGGGGGATGTTGTCGATGCCTTCATAGCCCAGATCCTCCAGCACGCGGATCGCCGTGGTCCGCCCGGCACCTGAAGGGCCGGTGACGAAGACAAGGTGATGGTCGTGGGCGGTATCGGGGTTCATCTGGGTTCCGGCGCGATCATGCCTGCCGTCCGTGGCGAAGGTATAGCATCAGCGCGTCGGGAAAATGGTCATTCTGCGGGTGCAGCACAAGGGGAAGCGCAATTCCCAGCATCGTGACCGTGCGTCGGGGCGGCAGCCGGTCCGGTTCGGGTTGGGCAAGGTCGATGGCCAAGGCCAGATCCACAGCTTCACTGACCGGCGCGCGCAGGATGCCGATGCCGCGCGCCTCGATCAGACCTTGAAGTGCCGGGTTCTGGCAAGTCGCGACCAGACGGCCGCCTGTGGCCGTCACCATCGTCCGGTCGTCCGAGACAAGCTGCGCCCCAAGCGCAATCAGGCGGACCGCCAGCGCCGATTTGCCCGCGCCAGAGTGCCCAAGGATCAGAAGTCCGCGCCCGTCAACAGCGACGCAACTGGCGTGAAGCGTCTCGGCTGTCACACCGGCAAGCCGACGACGAACCGCGCGCCCAAGGGTTCCGAGGTCGGGTCGGCGGCAGTGGGGCGGATGTTCTCGGCCCAGATCACCCCGCCATGGGCCTCGACGATCTGCTTGGAAATCGCCAGACCAAGGCCGGAATGCTTGCCGAACTCGGCCTGCGGGCGTTCGGAGTAGAACCGCTTGAACACCTTGGTCAGCGCCTGTTCCGGGATGCCGGGGCCGGTGTCTTCGACAACGATCAGCACCCGGTTTTCCCGCCGCCGCGCCCAGACCCGCACCGCATCGCCGTCTTCGCAGAACGAAACTGCGTTGGTCACCAGGTTGACGAACACCTGCGCCAGTCGCGCTTCCAGCCCGTGGATGCTGATCGGGTCACTCGGCAGATCGATGATGAAATCGACACCCTTCTCGCCCGCCTGTTGGGATAGATACTGGCACAGGTTGGACAACGTCTTGAGAAGATTGAACTCTTCTTCCTCTTCCTTCACCAGCTCACTGTCCAGCCGCGAGGCGTTGGAAATGTCGCTGACCAGCCGGTCCAGCCGCCGCACGTCGTGCTCGATCACGTCCAGAAGCTTGTCGCGATGCTCTTCCTTCTTCACGAACCGCAACGACCCCACGGCCGAGCGCAAGCTTGCGAGGGGGTTCTTGATCTCGTGTGCCACATCGGCTGCGAACTGTTCGTTGGCGTCGATCCGGTCATAAAGCGCCGACACCATCCCGCGCATCGCGACGGACAACCGGCCAATCTCATCTGGACGGGCGGCAAGGTCGGGGATGCGCACCCGACTTGGGGCGACCCTGCGCGAATCCCGGTCGCGCCCCACTTCGGCAGCGGCTGCAAGGTCGGAAAGGGGGTTCGAGATGGTCGAGGCCAGCATGAGGCTAAGGCTGATCGACAGGACCACCGCCAGCACGAACATCTGCAGGATCTGCTCACGCTCATAGCGCACCAGCCGGTCGATTTCCTCACTGTTCGAGGTGATCGCGACCACACCCACCAGATCACCCGCAACCTCGACCGGGGTGGCGACGGTAAAGTAGATGCTGCCCTCGCCGTTCCGGGTCACGCGGGTCACGACATCGCCGCTGCGGGCCCCCTCGAACGCAGCACGGGCGTTGTCGGCCGGATCGATGGTTTCGGTCCGCTCGGTGCGGCCCTGGCGGAAGAACACGGTCACGACGTTCCAGACGCCTTCCAGAAAGTCGGTCAGCATCGTTGGCTGATCCGGGTTCGTCACCAGCGTTCCGGTCCCCTGCCCCACGCGGGACGCAAGCAAAGCCCCGGTCGGATCGAAGACGAAGACCTCCAGCACCGGGTCAAGTTCGATGTCCTGCAAGGGGGTGCGGAAGTCAAAGCCGGTGTTGCCGCTGCGCAGATGCGCCTCATACACTGCAGATATCAGCTCTGCCTGCCGCACCATGCCCAGCTGACGCTGCAAGGCCAGGCTGTCACGGAACGGGTTCATGAACAGAACCCCAACGGCCAGCAGCACCAGCGCCATCAGGTTGAAGACGATGATCTTCCGTGCCAGCGGCGAGCGGTTCAGCCCGACAATGCTGCGCCCGCCCCGGCCTTCCTTCAGCCGCTCGACCGTGGCATCGGGCGATACCCAGTCTTCGCCCAAAAGGACGTCGCCCGACCGTTTCGGCTTCAGGTCATTGGGTGCAATCCGGGGGGCCGAGGACATTTCGGGCGGCCGTCACTCTTCGTTGTAGCGGTAGCCGATACCGTAAAGCGTTTCTATCGCCGAGAAGGTGTCGTCCACCGTCCGCATCTTCTTGCGCAGCCGCTTGATATGGCTGTCGATGGTGCGGTCATCGACATAGACCTGATCGTCATAGGCCACGTCCATCAGCTGATCGCGCGACTTCACAAAGCCGGGACGCTGCGCCAAAGCCTGCAACAGCAGGAATTCAGTTACTGTCAGCGCGACTTCCTTGCCCTTCCAGGTCACGGAATGGCGCAGCGGGTCCATCCGCAAGGCGCCCCGCTCCATCATCCGGGTTTCTTCGGTGGCCGCAGCCTCACCCGT
>JANMGI010000354.1:0-1988 GCA_031374565.1 Paracoccaceae bacterium
GGGCCGGGCCGGATGTGGACTGGAAGCGCGTTGGCTGGCTTTTGGGCGGGGCGGCGATAGGTCTACCGCTGGGGTTGTGGATTCTGACGGGGGTGTCGGAGGACACGGCGCGGGCGGTGGTCTCCGGTTACGTGCTCTTGATGTGCATCGTGCTGCTGGTCGGATGGCGGTTGTCGCAAGAGGTTGTGGGCGCGCCGAACGGGTTGGCCGGGCTTGTCTCGGGTCTGGCGAACGCGCCGGGGATGGGGGGGCTGCCGGTGGCGGCGTTCTTTGCCGCGCAACCGATGCAGGCAAGTGTGTTCCGGGCCACTTTGATCGCCTATTTTCCCCTTTTGGACATTTACTCTGCGCCGCTTTACTGGCTGGCCGGACTGGTCAGCTGGGACACGCTGTGGGCCGCGCTGATTGCTTTGCCGGTCACCCTTTTCGGTAACTGGCTGGGCGGTCGGCACTTCTTTGGCACCGACCCGCAGGAGTTTCGCCGCTTTGCCATCGTTCTCCTGGCGGGTCTTGCCGCACTTGGGTTGGGCAAGGCGCTGATCTGATGTGGCTGATTGTGAACGCTGGTTCGTCTTCGCTGAAGCTGAAGGTCTTCGAAGGTGAACGGGAGGTCGCAAAGGCTTTCGTCGGCGAGATCGGGGCTGGTGGTCATAGGGCCGCCATGGCAACGGGGCTGGCGCAGGCCGGGGTTCGGGTCCAGCGGCTGACAGCGGCGGCGCACCGGGTGGTGCATGGCGGGGCCGGGTTGACGGCAACCTGCCGGGTGACCGGTGCCGTGTTGCAGCAGATCCGGGACTGTGTGCCGCTGGCCCCCTTGCACAATCCGGCAAATCTGGTTGGGATTGAGGCAGTTGCCGCGCTGGCCCCTGACCTGCCGCAATACGCGGCCTTCGACACGGCCTTCCATGCGACGAACCCCGAGGTGGCGGTGACCTACGCCCTTCCCAAGGTCGAGCGGGACCGTGACCTGCGGCGCTTTGGCTTTCACGGGCTAAGCTACGCAGCACTTGTGCGGGTGTTGCGGGCACGGGGGGATGTGCCGGACAGGATTCTCGCCTGTCATCTGGGCAACGGCTGCTCCATGGCCGCTATTGTGAACGGGTGTTCGGTTGCGACCACGATGGGGTATTCGCCGCTGGACGGGCTGACGATGGGGACAAGGGTCGGGGGGATCGACGGCAACGCTGTGCTGCGGCTGGCCGAACTGCACGGGGTGGCGGGTGCTGCGCGCATCCTGAACCGGGAAAGCGGGTTGCTGGGTCTGGGTGGTGCCAGCGACGTGCGGGCGCTGCATGCGGCAGGGACGCCCGAGGCCCGCTTTGCACTGGACCACTTCGCCTATTGGTCGGTCCGGCATGCAGGGTCGATGGTCGCCGCTATGGGCGGTCTTGACGCCGTGGTCTTCACCGGCGGCATCGGTGAAAACGATCCCTTGATGCGGAAGGAAATCCTGTCGGGGCTTGCCTATCTGGGAGTATCTTCCGACCTTGCCGCCAATGCCCGGAACGAAACCACCCTTCATGATGCGACGTCCCGTGTCGTTATCCTTGTTGTGCCCGCCGACGAGGAGCGTCAGATTGCCCTTGAGGCGCAGGCCGTAATGGCCGGGGAGGGCGCGTGAACCAGCCAAGGGTTGAGACGCAGCGCAAGGTCGGCGACGAGGTCCGTCAGACCACATGCTACATGTGCGCCTGCCGCTGCGGGATCGACGTGCATCTGAAGTCCGGCAAGGTGGCCTATATCGAGGGCAACCGGAACCATCCGATCAACAAGGGGGTGTTGTGTGCCAAGGGCGCCAGCGGAATCATGCAGGTCACCGCGCCCTCGCGGCTGAAAGCGCCGCTGCGACGCGTTGGGCCAAGGGGTTCGGGTGCCTTCGAGGAGATTTCTTGGGAAGAGGCGCTGTCCACCGCCGTCGCCTGGATGAAGCCCCTGCGCGAAACTGCGCCCGAAAAGCTGGCGTTCTTCACCGGGCGCGACCAGTCGCA
>JANMGI010000304.1:0-2240 GCA_031374565.1 Paracoccaceae bacterium
GCGACGGCAATGACCGGAAGCTGCCCTCGGCTGAGGATCGACAAGAGAAGCGCCAGGAACAGCGCGGGCAGCATGAAACCAAGGCCCGCGTTCACGGCAGGCCAGCCCTCCAGCGCGCCGCCCCCGGCGTAGGCCCCGACAACCGTGCCCGACACCCAGGCCGCATAGGCCCCAAGGCCCAGGCCGAACATGTAGCTTTCCGAAAACCGCTGCCCCCGCGCGAGCGACCCCAACGCCTGGCCGAAGACCTCATCGGTCAGCCCCCAGGCCCAGGCCCAGGCGTGGCGCGTCGTCGCCCCTTCGCCGGCTTCCCGCATCAGGGCCGGGCCGTACAGCACATGCCGCAGGTTCATCGCGATCAGGGTGAACCCCGCCACCAGCACCGGCGCGCCAGAAGACAGAAGTGCCAGCGCCAGAAACTGCGAGGCCCCGGCGTAGATGATCAGCGACAGGGCGAAAGCCTCAACCCCGGTGAACCCGGCCTGAGTGGCCGCAACCCCGAAGGAGAACGCGATGGGGAGATAGCCCATCACGATGGGCAGGCTTGCGGCTAGGCCGTCGAAGAAGGGGGATCTGGTCGGGGTCATGGTCGGGCAGGGCTACCGTGGCCGCGGCATGCGGTCAATGCCACCGCTTTGTTGCGGAAACCCTGACTTGCGCGATTGGCCTTGGCCTTGCATGCTGGTCGGGTAAATCTGTTTAGGACCTGACCCATGCGCCAGCTTGCCCTTGCCGCCGCCCTTCTTACTGCCGCCGCCCTATCCCCCGCCCACGCCCAGGAAATTCCCGGCTCGGGGTTCGAGGCAGGCAACTGGGTCGGCGGGGCCTACACCGACAATACCGGGGCGTTTTCCTACTGCTACACCACGGTCAGCTATCTGAATGGCCAGACGCTCTGGGTCGGTGTTTACCCCAATGACACGCTGTCGATCCTCTTTTCGCAGCCCGATGTGAAATTCCAGCCCGGCCAGAAGTTCGAGCTTTGGGTGATGATGGAAACCGGCCTGCCCGCCATCGGCAATGGCGAGGCGTGGGACGAGGCTTACGGTGGCATCACCTATGACGGGATTGCAGACACGGTGGATTTCCTGAACAGCGGTCGCTACCTGCGGATGCTGGGCATGGGCATCGACGACGGCTTTGACATCGACGGGATCAGCCCGGCTCTGGTGCAGGCGCAGGACTGCCTGGCCAAGCGCGGCGGGACCGGCGTTGGCGGCAAGGTGCTGGGATCCGCTCCGGACGGGGCAAAGTCCCCGCCGAAGGTGCCGGATCTGTCGAAGCCGAAGACCAGCGGCATCGGCTCGGGCGGCGGACTTGGCACCCGGCCAGGCGGTGCACTGGGAACGCCAGCCCCGAAACCGCAGCCGTAGAGCCTGTCAGACGCTGACAGAAGCGCCAGTCTGCCTCTAAGTTTTGATGGTCGCCTGTCTTTTGCCAAAACCGGAGTCCATTTTTGTCGGACAGGCTCTGGGATAGGACCCCCGGATTGCCCGGGGGCCAAATTTCTTGAGGAAGAAATTTGTCAAAATCCTTGCTTAAGGATTTTGCTGCTACTCCGCCGCCTGGGCGTAGCTTTCTACGGGCGGGCAGGTGCAGATCAGGTTCCGGTCGCCGTAGACATTGTCCACCCGACCGACCGGAGGCCAGTATTTGTCGACCCGGAATGCACCCGGCGGGAAGCATCCGGCCTCACGGCTGTATTTCCGGTTCCACTCTCCGACCAGTGCCGCCACCGTGTGTGGGGAATGGCGCAACGGACTATCTTCCGAACTGATCTCGCCGCGCTCGACCGCCGCAATCTCTTCGCGGATCGACAGAAGCGCGGTGATGAAGCGGTCGATCTCGGCCTTGGTCTCGGATTCCGTCGGCTCTACCATCAGCGTCCCGGCCACGGGCCAGGACATCGTCGGCGCGTGGAACCCGTTGTCGATCAACCGCTTGGCGATGTCGTCCACCGTCACGCCCACCTCGGCAAAGGGTCTGGTGTCCAGAATGCATTCATGCGCGACGCGGCCCTTGTTGCCCATGAAGAGGATCGGATACGCCCCCGCCAGCCGCGCCGCGATGTAGTTCGCGTTCAGGATCGCCACGCGCGTCGCCTGCGTCAGCCCCGGCCCGCCCATCATCAGGCAGTAGGACCAGCTGATCAGCAGGATCGACGCCGACCCGAACGGTGCCGCCGAAACAGCCCCGGTATCGCTTTGCGGGCTTGCGCCCGCGGGGCCCGAGTTCTCGGG
>JANMGI010000313.1:0-2310 GCA_031374565.1 Paracoccaceae bacterium
CAGGTCGTCACGCTGGCGCTGGCCGCCGACATCGACAAGATCGCGAAAGAGGGCAAGCTGCCGGAGGACTGGCAGACGAAGCTGCCGCACAACTCATCGCCCTATACCAGCACAATCGTGTTCCTGGTGCGCGAGGGGAACCCCAAGGGCATCACGGACTGGGGCGATCTGACTGCCGAGGGTGTGGAAGTGATCACGCCGAACCCCAAGACTTCGGGCGGGGCGCGCTGGAACTATCTAGGGGCCTGGGCCTGGGCGGAAAAGAACGGTCAGGACCCGCAGGCTTTCGTCAAGGCGCTGTTTGAACACGTCCCGGTTCTGGACAAGGGCGCGCGGGACAGCACCACCACCTTCGCCCAGCGCGGCATCGGTGATGTGCTGCTGGCCTGGGAAAACGAGGCTTATCTGGCGCTGAACGAGCTGGGCGAGGATCAGTTCGACGTCGTCATCCCCTCGGTCTCGGTCCTGGCCGAACCCCCGGTCGCGCTGGTGGAAGCGAACATCAAGACCGATGAACAGCGCAAGCTGGCCGAGGCCTACCTGAACTTCCTTTATACCCCGGAAGCCCAGGCGATCATCTTCAAGGACTACTATCGCGGCTGGGACACGTCGAAAGCCGTGCCGGAAGATGTCGCCCGCTTCCCGACGCTGGAACTGCGCGACATCGCCAGCTTCGGCGGCTGGTCCGAGGTGCAGGCCAAGCACTTCGGAGACGGTGGGATCTTCGACCAGATCTACGTCCCGCAGTAAGCGCAAACCCCTCGGGCCGGCATCGCCGCCGGCCCGCCCTGCAAAGGAAAACCGATGCGCCAACCCCTTGTCCAACGCTCTCCAATCCCCGGCCTTGGGATCAGCGCCGGGATCACGATCACGCTTCTTTCGCTTGTGGTCCTGCTGCCTATCGGAGCGCTCCTGATGAAGGGGGCCATCGCCGGGCCGGAGCGGTTGTGGACGGAAGTAAACACTGCCCGCATCTGGGCTTCGCTTTGGCTGTCGTTCCGTTTGTCGTTTTTGGCCGCCGTCTTCAACCTGGTCTTCGGTCTGGCCCTCGCCTGGGTTCTTGTCCGATACCGCTTTCCCGGACGCCGCCTGATCGATGCCGCCGTAGACCTGCCCTTTGCGCAGCCCACCGCCGTTGCGGGCATCGCCCTGACAGCGCTTTACGCCCCGAACGGGGCCTTCGGGATGCTGGCGAAGGATCTTGGCTTCAAGATCGCCTACACCCCGCTTGGCATCTTCATCGCGCTGGTCTTCGTCGGCCTGCCCTTCGTCGTCCGCACCGTTCAGCCGGTGATTGACGAGATCGAGCGCGAGGTCGAGGAAGCCTCTGCCACCTTAGGTGCCGCGCGCACCCACACGCTGCGCCATGTGATCCTGCCGATGCTGGCACCCGCCGCGCTGACCGGCTTTGCGCTGTCGCTGGCCCGGGCGGTCGGCGAATACGGGTCCGTCATTTTCATCGCTGGAAACCTGCCGATGAAGACCGAAATCGCCCCACTGCTGATCGTCATCAAGCTGGAGGAGTTCAACTACGAAGGTGCCACCGCTATCGGCATCGCCATGCTGGTGATCTCTTTCGCGCTTTTGCTTTTCATCAACGCGGTCCAGGTCTGGAGCCGCAGGAGAATTGGTTATGTCTGACGCCCCCGCGACCTGGCGACCTGCTACGGACGAAACGCCGCTGGTTCGCCGCCTCTTGATCGGCAGCGTCCTGATCGTGCTGGCGCTCCTTCTTTTCGCGCCACTTGTGACCGTCTTCTACGAGGCGTTGCGCAAGGGCTGGTGGGAAGCTGTCTCGTCATTGGCCGATCCCGAAGGCCTGTCCGCCATTCGCCTGACCCTGACCGTCGCCGCCATTGCGGTGCCGCTGAACGCGATCTTCGGGGTCGCAGCGGCATGGTTCATCACCAAATACGACTTTCGCGGCAAGGCCGTGCTGCTGACGCTGATCGACCTGCCGTTCAGCGTCTCGCCGGTTGTCGTGGGCCTGTGCATCGTGCTGAACTTCGGCGCGAACACCTGGATCGGGGGGGTGCTGGTCGATGCGGGTTACCCCATCGTCTTTGCGCTACCGGGCATCGTGCTGGCCTCGATGATCGTCACCTTCCCCTTCGTTGCGCGTGAGTTGATCCCGGTGATGGTTGAACAGGGCCGGGCGGAAGAAGAGGCGGCGCTGACCCTTGGGGCAAGCGGCTGGCGCACCTTCTGCACGGTAACGCTACCCAACATCCGCTGGGCGCTCCTCTACGGCGTCCTCCTCTGCATCGCCCGCGCGATGGGGGAATTCGGGGCGGTTGCTGTCGTCTCGGG
>JANMGI010000323.1:0-4332 GCA_031374565.1 Paracoccaceae bacterium
GACCATGCCGGGGATGCCGTCAAAGCGATAGGGCTGGAAAACCGGACGCTACCCTGCCAGTTGCCGCGCAAGCGCACGCTGGCGCTCCACTACACGGGCCAGGTCCAGCGTCACCATCTGCCCGTCCCGCACCACCTGTCGGCCTTCGACGATCAGATGCCGCACCCGGGTTGGCCCGCACAAGACCAGCGCGGCCACCGGGTCCCAACTGCCCGCCGCCTCTACCCCGCGCATATCCCAGATCGCGAGGTCCGCCCGCTTTCCCGGCGCGATCACTCCCAGATCATCCCGCCCCAGCACCTGCGCCCCGCCAAGCGTCGCGATCTCCAGCACCTCCCGCGCGCTCATCGCGTCCGCCCCCCGCGCCACGCGCTGCAAAAGCAGCGCCATCCGTGCTTCGCTGATCAGGTTGCCCGCATCGTTCGAGGCCGATCCATCAACCCCCAAACCCACCTTCACCCCCGCATCCCGCATCGTTTTCACAGGGGCAATTCCGGACCCGAGTCTACAATTCGAACATGGGCAATGCGCGACACCCGTCTCGGATCGGCTGAAAAGTTCAATTTCCGAACCATCCAGCTTCACGCAATGGGCGTGCCAAACATCCGGACCAGTCCAGCCCAGGTCCTCGGCATATTGTCCCGGACGACAGCCAAACTTGGCCAGGGAGTAGGCGATGTCTTCATCATTCTCGGCCAGATGGGTGTGCAGCATCACCCCCTTGTCCCGCGCCAATAACGCTGCGTCGCGCATCAACTCGCGGCTGACCGAGAACGGTGAGCAGGGTGCCAGTCCGACCCGCACCATCGCGCCAGGCTTTGGATCGTGGAATCTGTCCACCACCCGGACCATGTCCTTCAGGATTGCGGGCTCTTGTTCCACCAGACTGTCGGGCGGCAGCCCCCCAGCACTTTCCCCGATCGACATCGCACCGCGCGTCGGGTGAAAGCGAAGTCCAACCTCAACCGCCGCCGCAATGGTATCGTCCAGCCGCGCGCCGTTCGGGAAAAGATAAAGGTGGTCCGAGGTCATGGTGCAGCCCGACAGCGCCAGTTCCGCCAGCCCGACCTTGGCCGAGACGAACATCTCTTCCGGGCCGAACCTTGCCCAGATCGGGTACAGCGTCTTCAGCCAGCCAAAGAGCAGCGCATCCTGCCCACCGGGAACAGCACGCGTCAGGGTCTGGTAAAGGTGGTGGTGGGTATTCACGAGGCCGGGTGTGACCACGCAACCCGCAGCCTCGATCACCTGTGCGCCCGGTGCCTGAAGCCCCGGCCCGACAGCCCGGATCACACCGTCGCGCAGATGAACATCGGCGCCGGCCAGTTCGGCCCGGATGGCGTTCATCGTCACCACGGCATCGGCATTGCGGATCAGAAGGTCGGTCATCGGGTGCACCTCTCGCACACCCTTCGGTTTCAAGGGAAACCAAGGTCCGCCGTCAGAAGGGAGAAGGACACGGCGAACCGCGCAAGCATAGCGACGCCCGACGGCACCGGGCAAGCCTGCAAATCCGGCCCGTCACAGGTGCAGGGCCGAAATCCTTAAGCAAGGATCTTGACAAGTCCCTTCCTCAAGGGACTTGAAGGGTCCTAGCCGTTCAGCAAGGCAAGTGCCTCGGCGTGCACTTCTCGGTTGGCTGCGGCAAGGATCTGCCCGCCATCAAGCGCCGGACGGCCCTGCCAGTCGGTCACGATCCCGCCCGCAGCCTCGATCACCGCGATAGGGGCCTGCACGTCATAGGCCTGCAACCCAGCCTCGATCACCAGATCGATCTGCCCCGCCGCGATCAGCGCATAGGCATAGCAATCGGTGCCATAGCGGACGAGCTTTGCCTGCGAAGCGACACGCCGGAAAGCTGCGCCCTCGGCAACGGTTCCAACCTCGGGGAAGGTCGTGAACAGGATCGACTGCGCCAGCGGGCGCACTGCCCGCACCGCCAGCGAAGCCTCACCCATCGGGCCCGTCACCAAGGCCCGACCAAGACCGCCTTCGAACCGCTCGCGGATGTAGGGTTGGTCGATGATGCCGTAAAGCACGCCCTTGGTATCGCGGACCGAGATCAGGACCCCCCATGTCGGGGTGCCCGAAAGGTAGCCACGGGTGCCATCAATCGGATCAAGCACCCACGTCAACCCGCTGATGCCGGTGGTTGCCCCATATTCTTCGCCCAGAATCCCGTCCTGCGGGCGCAGGCGGGCCAAGACCTCGCGCATCCGCTGCTCTGACAGACGGTCGGCAGCGGTGACCGGATCAAACCGGTCGGTCTCCTTGGTTTCTGCGACAAGGGTGCGGGTCCGGAAGTGCGTCAACGTCGCAACGCGCGCAACGTCTGCAAGTTCATGCGCAGTGGCGACCAGTTCAGCCGCAAGCTCCCCGGATATCCGCATGATCATCCCCCTGACCTGTCCGGACCTTTCGGCCCACGTCCCCGGGCGCTAATGGCACGCGGGGACGAGGTCAAGGCAGTCAGGCAGCTTCGGACAGGACGCGGGCAAGATCGAACAGGCGGCGGCGCTGTGCTTCCGGGATCGCATAATACGACCGGACCAGTTCCAGCGCTTCCTTGTCCGACATCATGTCGCCATAGGCATAGCCGACACTGACATGACCCTCGGCGAGGCCTTCAAAGAAGAACGAGATCGCCACACCAAGCGCGTCGGCCACATCCCACAGGCGGGACGCGCTGACCCGGTTCATGCCGGTCTCATACTTCTGGATCTGCTGAAACTTGATGCCCACCTTGTCGGCAAGCTGCTGCTGGGTCATGCCCACCATCCAGCGGCGGTGGCGGATGCGTTTACCAACATGTGCGTCTACGGGATGCTTCATTCTATACTCCAAAAACAAGTGTCCGTTCCCCTCGGTAATGTATAAGCAATTATCGTGCCAAGATGGGCTGGATCGCAAGAGTTAACAAAATATTTTCCGGACGTGCCAAAACCTATCCTTTTGGATATGTCCAATTATCCAAGCGTATAACACACGGCACGGTTGTCTCTGAATGCCCGCAGGAGAGTCTTACCCGAATCGGCACTCGCCCTATAGTGGTATTGCATTTCGCGTTGCATTTTGCGACTCTGCCGCCTGATCATCGCATTTTGCGAATAATTGGATCATTGCGTTGCAAGAAACTGTAGACCAGATAAGAACCGTACACCGTAGGTAGTAGAAACAACCTCATCGAAAAGGCCACAGGATGCAGGCTTGGCAGGTAGCGGATTTCGGGGCAACACCGGCGTTGACCAACGTAGCGGCCCCAACTCCCGTTAAAGGCGAAGTCGTTGTGCGGGTGGCAGCAGTCGGGCTCAACTTCGCGGATATGCTTGCGATTCAGGGTAAGTATCAGGTGCGCCAGGTGCCACCCTTCATTCCGGGAATGGAACTGTCAGGCGTGGTCGAGGCGCTGGGGCAGGGCGTGACCGGGCCTGCGGTCGGCACACGGGTGCTGGCAACCTGCCCCGCAGGTGCGCTGGCGGAACGGATTTGCCTGCCCGCGCACCGGCTTTGCCCCTTGCCCGACGCAATGGGCTTTGAAGAGGCCGCCGGATTTCCCATCGCTTACGGCACCTCTCACCTTGCACTGACGCACACGGCCCGTCTGCAGAAGGGCGAGACGCTGTTTGTCACCGGGGCAGCCGGGGGTGTCGGCCTGACGGCGGTGGAAATCGGCAAGCGCTTGGGTGCAAGGGTGATCGCCTCAGCCCGCGGTGCTGCACGGCTGGAGGTGGCCCGGGCCGCCGGTGCGGAGGTGCTGATCGACAGCGACGACCCCGATCTGAAGGATCGGCTGAGGGCCGAGGGCGGGGTCGATGTCGTTTATGATGTGGTCGGCGGGCCGGCCTTCGATGCGGCGCTTAGGGCTTGCAAGCCGGATGGTCGGCTTCTGGCCATCGGTTTTGCCTCGGGCGAGGTGCCGCAGGTCCCGGCGAACCTCCTCCTGGTCAAGAACCTCACCGTTTCGGGCTTTTGGTATGGCGGCTACGAAGCCCACGCCCCGCAGCTCGTGGCCGACAGCATGGTCCAGCTGTTGCGCTGGCGGGCCGAGGGGCTGATCCACCCCCATCTCAGCCACGTCCTGCCATTCGAGGCCTTCCCGGAAGGACTGGCCCTGCTGCGTGACCGCAAGGCCACCGGCAAGGTGGTGATCCTGGGTCACGCGCCGTAAGCGCAGCGCAACTCGTTGACCAGAAGGTCCACGGCCTCGTCGCTGCGGCGGTTGGCCCGGTACAGTCCGAGCTTCATTTCGCCCACCGATGGCAACTGATTGTCACCGGCAATCGGCACCATACCCTCGGGGATGCTGCCCAGCATCCGCACCGACACCGCAAG